>JAZODO010000033.1:0-2755 GCA_045597065.1 Acutalibacteraceae bacterium
ACCGCTTGGCCTCCGACTTAGTTTTTTAACTACCTCAAAGTTTAGCGAAGGTTCGCCTCCAAAAAAGTCTACCTCAAGGTTTTTTCTGGTTCCCGAATTTTCTATTAAAAAGTCTAAAGCGCGTTTTCCTACTTCTAGGGACATAAGGCCTCTGGGACCATGATATTCGCCTTCGCAAGCAAAACAGTATTTACACGCTAGGTTGCAGTCGTGGGCAACGTGTAAACAAATTGCCTTAATTACCGACTGGCGTTTTTTAAACTGACCTGCAAGGGCGCGAAACTTATCTTCGGTAAAAAGTTTGCCCTCGCTTTTTAGGGCTTCAATATCGTTAAATACGGCGTTTATTTCGTCGGGGGTTACGTCGGGGCAGTTTTTATACTTTTCTAAAATTTCGGCCGTAAGGGTAGCCTTATCGGTTTTTTCATAGCCCGAAATAATATCGAAAGCAACCTCATCTACAACGTGAACGCAGCCTGAATTTACGTCTAATATAATGTTATAACCGCCAAGTTTATATGGATGTATCATAAATTACCTCGTACAGAAAAAATGCCGCAGAAAAATCTGCGGCAAAGCATTAAGCCTTTAATTATTTGCTTTCTTTGCACTGTTCGCACTTTTGGTTAGCAACAGAGCAGGAAGTTTTGCTTGCAGACTGGCAAGAAGTTTGACATTCGCCACAACCGCCGGTTTTAGCAGAAGCTTCAAGATTACGAGAAGATAAGGTCTTAATTCTTTCCATTTATAAACCCTCCTTAAAGGATGTTATTATTTTTAATAATGTTATCATAAATTTCGGTCTTTGTCAAGAAGCGGCTGGCCGCCTTTGTTGACTTTTTCCGGCCGTTTTGATATAATTTTTTAAAAAAGAGAGGGGAGGGTGCTCTATGAAAAACCAAAACAAAATTTTTATAAAAGAACAAGTTTTGTCGTCTGCTTTTGGAGCCTGGATTCTTCCCGAAACCGAAAAACGTTACGGGGTTATTTTAACCCTTTGCGAAAACTCGGATTTTAAAAATTCTATAGGCGCTACCTTAGCGCGCGGAGCTAGGGTTAAGGTTTTTTGTGTTTATTTAGAAAACTCTGCGCAAGACTCGGCTATTTGCGCCTATAACTATTTAATCGAAAAGGGCTATACCGCTAAACATATTACCCTTTGCGCCGGCAATAATAGCCTTAATGTTTGTAATCGGTTGTGTGAAAAATTAGCCGAATCGGGCAAAAAATTGCCTAGCGGAATAATTAAAACAACCCAAAAGGGAACTAAAGAAAATTTAAAAGAAGTTCCGCCCATTTTGGCGCTAAACCTCGAATCAGAGGAACATACATTAAAAAATATTTTAAAACTTAGAAACTTCTTAAATAAAACCGTAGGCCACGAAAATAAACTTCGTTGGCTAAAACTTGATAACGCGGGTAAAATGTATCCCGCCACTCGAAGCGAAGATTGGAGTAACCTCTTTCGCGTTTCGGCAACCCTTACCGAAGAAATCGACAAAGAGGTTATGCAATCGGCCTTAAATATAACTTCCAGGCGTTTTCCCTCTATTGCGGTAAAGCTTAGAAAGGGATTGTTTTGGTACTATTTAGAGCAACTTTCAAAAGCCCCTAAACTTTTAGAAGAAAAAAGTTACCCCCTAACCCGAATGTCCAAACGCGAAACGCGAAAATGCGCCTTTCGTGTAATAGTTTATAAAAAAAGGGTTGCGCTCGAAGTATTTCATACAATAACCGACGGTACGGGCGCGTTAGTATTTTTGAAAAGCCTTATTGCCGAATATTTAGAGCAAAAAAATGCCCTTAAAATTTCTGCCGAAAAGGGCGTTTTAGAAAGGTTTGAAAATCCGAGAGATACGGAACTCGAAGACAGCTTTCAAAAAAATGTTGGCAGCGTTACCGCAAAAAGAAAGGAACGCCCCGCTTGGCGAATTCACGGAACTCCCGAAACAGGCGGTTTTTTAAACCTTACTTGTTTTAATCTTTCGGTTAAAGAGGCGCTTTCAAAGGCTCACGAATATAAGGTTAGCCTTACCGAGTTTTTAACCGCCGTTATGATGAGCGCGCTCCAAAACCTACAATCCGAAAAAGAATCTCAAAGGGCGAGAAAAAAGCCTATAAAAATTAGGGTACCCGCCAACCTTAGAAAACTCTACCCTTCAAAAACCCTTAGAAACTTCGTAATGTTTACAATTCCCGAAATTTTGCCCGAACTCGGCGTCTATACCTTTGACGAAATTTGCAAGGTGGTTCACCATAAAATGGGAACCGACATAACGGCAAAACAAATGAGTATGAGAATTGCTACAAACATTAAAAGCGAAAGACTAATGGCGGCAAGAATTATGCCCCTATTTATTAAAAACTTTATCATTAAAGCAACATTTAATTCGGTTGGCGAACGCCAGGCTTGCTTTACGGTATCTAACCTTGGGGCGATAACCTTGCCCCTGGAAATGGAGCCCTTTATAAATAGGTTCGACTTTATTTTGGGGGCCCAATCAAAGGCTCCGCACAACTGCGGAATAGTATCTTTTGGAGATAATCTTTATATCAATTTTATTCGCAACATTTGCGAACCCGACTTAGAAATGCACATTTATAAGGTTTTAAAAGAACTAGGCCTTAAAGTAAAGGTGCAAAGCAACCAAAACGAACGTTAGGAGGGGAAATATGTATTGTATTAAATGCGGCGTAGAACTTGCCGAAAGCGAAAAAAGTTGTCCGCTTTGTAAAACTGCGGTTTGCCACCCTG
>JAZODO010000034.1:0-2910 GCA_045597065.1 Acutalibacteraceae bacterium
GCTCCTGCAGTAAGAATTGAAGCCCCTATCTCCGGCAAAGCCGCAATCGGCATTGAAATCCCTAACAAAGCCGTTGATATGGTTTCTATGAAAGAGGTTTTGGATACCGATGAATTCAGAAACCATCCATCAAAACTTGCGGTTGCTCTTGGTAAAGACATCAGCGGTCAGCCAATTATTGTTGACCTTGCAAAAATGCCTCACCTTTTAATCGCAGGTGCTACAGGTTCAGGTAAATCTGTTTGTATAAACTCAATTATTATGAGTATTCTTTATAAGGCTCGTCCCGACGAAGTTAAACTTATAATGGTAGACCCAAAGGTTGTAGAACTTGGTATCTATAACGGCATACCCCACCTTCTTCTCCCCGTTGTTACCGACCCGCGTAAAGCGGCCAGTACCCTTGGTTGGGCGGTTAGCGAAATGGAAAAACGTTACCAAATGTTCGCGGCTTCGGGCGTTCGCGACCTAGAAGGTTACAACCGTGTTGCCGAGGCCGACCCCGAAATGATAAAACTACCTCGAATCGTTATTATTGTTGACGAACTTGCCGACCTAATGATGACCGCACCTAAAGAGGTTGAAGAATCTATTAACCGAATTGCCGCAAAGGCTCGTGCCGCAGGTATGCACCTTATTATCGCAACCCAACGCCCCTCGGTAGACGTTGTAACCGGTGTTATTAAGGCTAACATTCCTACTCGAATTGCTTTTGCTGTTTCTTCTCAAATCGACAGTAGAACCATTCTCGATACCGCAGGTGCCGAAAAACTACTTGGTAGGGGAGATATGTTATTTAGTCCTATCGGCTCTACCAAGCCTTCTCGTATTCAAGGTTGCTTTGTTAGCGATGAAGAGGTTGAAGCGGTTGTAAACTTTGTTAAAGGCCGCCATACCGCCGAATACGATAGCGATATTATGGAAGATATCGAAAACCGCGTTCTCGCTAATAGTAAAGATAAAGGCGCTGCTCCTTCGGGCGATAGTTTAGACGATGCCGACCCAATGCTTTCGGCCGCTATCGACCTTGTTGTAGAAACAGGCCAAGCTTCTACCTCTGTTCTTCAGCGTAAACTTAAACTAGGCTACGCTCGTGCTGCCCGTATTATGGACGAAATGGAACTTAAAGGTGTTGTCGGTCCTTCTCAAGGCGCTAAACCTCGTCAGGTTCTTATAACTGCTGAACAACTTATGGAACTTAAAGCGAGGGAAGAATAGTTGAACTTCTTTTTAAAACAAAATAAATATGTAAAGGCTTTAATTGTTTCGGTAGCGCTCCTTTTATCAATAATTTTAATTTTAACCTTTTCTAACCACCGTTATTTACCAAACTGGTCTAAAATTTATAAAGCGCTATTTTCAAGCAGTGAAACCGCGCCTGTCGAAGAAGACTACGTTCGTTTTATAAACGTAGGTCAAGGCGATAGTATTTTAATAAGCAGTAACGGCTATAACGCCCTTGTCGACTTTGGTAACGAAACTAAATTCGGTAGCGACCTTTTCGATAAACTCGATAGTTATGGCATTTACGAACTAGACTGTATCTTCGTTTCTCATTATGACATCGACCACGTAGGCGGCGCTGCAATGATTTTAGACGCTATGCCGGTACACTTCGCTGTTTTGCCCGAGCAAAACGATAGGGGAGCCCAATCTTTTTCCGACTTCCAGTACGCGCTCGAAAATAACCGCACAACCGTTTACATAGCTCAGGTTGGAACGCTTATAAACATTGGCGATTTTAATATTACCGTTATTGGCTACTATCGTTCCGAAAAAGAAGATAACGACCGCTCTATAATTTTAATGGCCGAAATTTTTGGTAAAAAATTTCTCTTAACGGGAGATGCGGGCGAATTGGTTGAAAAACAACTTATTGCCGACGGTATAAATTTAGATTGCGACGTGCTAAAAGCTGCCCACCATGGTAGTAGAAATTCTACAACCGAAGCCTTTGTTTCGGCAGCAACGCCAAGCTTCGCAGTAATATCGTCGGGCGCTTCTAATCAATACGGCCATCCGCATGACGAAACCCTAAATATTTTAAAAAAGGCCGGTTCTAAAATTTATAGAACCGACCGAAACGGTGATATAACCTTTAAAATTGAAAATGGTAAAATAAAACCCGAAACCGAATATTAAAGGACAACCCCAAAAAGGTTGTCCTTTAATAAACTATTCGTGAGCTCTTCCGTTGCCTCTAAATAGCAAGGAAATGCACCAAATACCTGCAAGTGCTATAACCGTGTAAATAATTCGGCTAATAATTGCGTCGGCGCCGCCAAAAAGCCAAGCCACAAGGTCGAACTGGAAAATTCCAACTAAACCCCAGTTGAGCGCGCCAATAACTATAAGCACAAGACAGATTTTATCGATTATGGATTCAAGCATTTTATCAACTCCTTTTATGCTAGTATCGGTTAAAAAATTTGTTTTATTCATTTTTTAAAAAATACTTGACAAAAGAAAAAGTTTGCTTTATAATACAATTCGTTGCAAAGTTAATATGCTGCTATGGCTCAGGTGGTAGAGCACATCCTTGGTAAGGATGAGGTCACCAGTTCGAATCTGGTTAGCAGCTCCACATGAATCACCCCTCAAATCTGAACCATAAGTGTTCGATTGAAGGGTGATTCATTTTTTTATTACTAGTATTTATGCGGCTCTAAGCCGCTTTTTTATTTTTGGGTTAATTGCACACGGCTTCCGAAACCCTTTAAAATGAGTTCCTGATTTCTGAAATATCATAAATATGAACCATGGGTGTTAAGTTCCTATGCTTCCAAACTTATTTGCTTCTTGAAATAGTTCATTTCATATGCGTCAGGTGACCGGTAATTCAAGAACTCATGTGGGCGACGGCTATTATAATGCTCTACGTATTCTTTTACAGCCTCTTTTAGTTCGCGC
>JAZODO010000035.1:0-8991 GCA_045597065.1 Acutalibacteraceae bacterium
GACGGAAAAACCACTACCACAACCCTTATTGCCGAAATGCTTAAAGCCCAGGGTAAAACCGTTCATGTTGGCGGAAACATTGGCAACCCCCTACTCCCCGAAATTGATAACATTAAACCCGAAGATTTTGTTGTTGTAGAACTTTCTTCGTTCCAACTTATTTCTATGAGAAAAAGCCCCGATGTTGCGGTTGTAACGAACGTTGCGCCCAACCATTTAGACATTCATAAAGATATGGACGAATACGTAGAGGCTAAAAAGAACATTATTCTTCACCAAAACGCATTTTCGCGCACCGTTTTAAATTACGATAACGAAATTACAAACGGTTTTAGAGATTTCGTTCGCGGCCAATCGCTTGGTTTTTCTATGGAGCGTAGGGTTAAAAACGGCGCTTGGTTAGACCAAAACGGAACGCTACACATGTCTTATCGCGGAATAGACGCCCCCATTATGAGCAAAAAAGATATTACCATTTTAGGCGACCATAACGTTGAAAACTACCTTACCGCTATTGCGGCAGTATGGGGCTACGTTAGCGCCGAAAATATTAGAAAGGTTGCTAAGGAGTTTTGCGGCGTTGAACACCGCATTGAGTTCGTTAGAGAGGTAAACGGGGTTAAATATTATAACGACTCTATTGCTTCTAGCCCAACCAGAACTATCGCCTGTCTTAAAGCGTTCGACCAAAAGATTATTCTGCTCGCCGGCGGTTACGACAAGCATATTCCCTTTGAACCTATGACCCCTTACGTTGTTTCTAAGGTTAAAAGGCTTTATTTGTGCGCTCCTACTGCCGACGCTATTCAAGCCGCCGTTAAGGCCGACGAAAATTATAAGGTAGGCGCGCCCGAAATTATTAGAACCGAAAATTTAGGCGAGTCTATTACTCTTGCGAACGCTAGCGCCGAAAAGGGCGACCTTGTAGCACTTTCTCCTGCTTGCGCTTCGTTTGACGCTTTCCCCAACTTTGCGGCAAGAGGCAAATTCTTTAAAGAAAAGGTTATGGAACTTTAATGGATAAAAATTTAGTAAAGGCTTTAACCGAAGCGGTTGGTATTGGCCATTTAAAGGGCGCAACCGACATCGCTAAGGCCGAACTTTTAAAATACGCTAAGGTTAAAGATTTTGGAAGTATTGGCCTTATAGCCGAAATTAACCAAAATAAAGACAAAACCGTTATGTTAGAAGCCCATATCGACGAGGTAGGCTTTATTGTTACTCACGTTTTTGACGACGGGTTTATTAAACTTGCAAAGGTAGGCGGAAACGACCAAAGAATTTTACCCGCAACCCAAATTACTATACACGGTAAAGAAGAAATTTCGGCCGTTTTTGTTTCTACCCCTCCCCACCTTGCAAAGGGTGGCGAAGCCCCAAGTTTAGACGACACCTACGCCGATACGGGTCTTAAAAATGTTGCCGATTTAATTAAACCCGGCGATTTTGCAACATATAAAAAAGAATTTAGTTGCCTTTACGGAAACAAGGTAACCGCTAAATCGCTAGACGACCGCGCGGCCGTAGCCTGTCTTATAGAGGTTGCTAAAAGGCTTTGCGGCAAAGAACTTCCCGTAAACGTTATATTCTGCCTTTCGGAACAAGAAGAGCTCGGTACCCGAGGCGCTATTACGGCGGCATATTCTGTAAATGCCGACGAAGCGGTTGCGGTAGACGTTAGTTTTGGCGACTGCCCCGACCTTTCGCCCACAAAGAGCGGAACTTTAGGTGGAGGTGCTATGATAGGCATTTCGCCCGTTTTAAACCGCAAAATTTCCGGTAAACTAACCCTTATCGTTAAAGAAAATAATATTCCCCACCAATTCGAGGTTATGGGAGGCGCTACAGGTACCGACGCCGACGTTATTTCGGTATCAAAAGGCGGTATTCCGTGCGGACTTGTTTCTATTCCGCTTAGAAATATGCATACGCCTGCCGAAGTGGTAGACCTAACCGATTTAGATTCAGTTTGCGATATACTTGAAGCCTATATTCTTACAGGGGGTGCTATATGAAAGAACTGCTACTGACCCTTTGTAATATTCCTGCCGTTTCGGGCGCAGAGGACAAGATTAGGGATTTTATTTTAAAGGAAATTTCTCCCTACTGTAAGGCTGAAACCGACCAAAACGGAAACATTATTTGTTTTAAAAAGGGCAAAAAAACTCCCCTTAAAAAGGTTATGTTCGACGCCCATATCGACGAAGTAGGAATTATTGCCACCTATATTACAAGCGACGGTTTTATTAAATTTTCTACCGTTGGCGGTATTGAAGTTGGCACTATGATTTCTAAAAGCGTTATTTTCGAAAACGGAATAAAGGGCGTTGTTGGCCTTAAACCCGTTCATTTAAGTACCGAAGAAGAACGCAAAAACTTCCCCAAAGCCGATAGTCTTTATATAGATATTGGCGCTAGTTCTAAAGAAGAGGCCGAAAGCCTGGTTCCTCCGGGAACGGTTGCGGTATTTGAGAGCAAACCTACCCTTTTAGGCGAAGACAGCGTTATGGCGCGCGCAATAGACGACCGCGCAGGCGTAGCCGTTTTAATTAACCTTTTAAAGAGCGAAGCCGAGTTCGACTTTTACGCTACCTTTACTACGCTAGAAGAGGTTGGAACCAGAGGCGCTAAAACCGCTACCTTTACCGTAAACCCCGATTATGCAGTTATACTAGAAGCTACTACTGCGGCCGACCTTCACGGAGCGGCCGAAGATAAAACCGTTTGCCATTTAGGGGGAGGCCCCGCTATTTCCTTTATGGACAACGGAACTCTTTACAGTAAAAAACTTTACGAAACGGCTATAAACAGCGGTATTTGTTGCCAACCGAAAACCCTTATTGCAGGCGGAAACAACAGCCGAGCCATAAGCCTTTCGGGCGGCGGCGTAGAGGTTGTCGCAGTTTCGCTTCCCTGCCGTTATATTCATTCGCCCTCTTGTGTTGCCGATTTAGGCGACCTTGAAAACACCCTTTTGTTAGCAAAATATCTTTTATCAAAACTTGCAAACGGTATAGATTTATGATTACCCTTTGCGATATAAGTAATTTTTACCTAAAAGACATAGCGCTTGCCCACATACATTCGCTTAAAACCGCCTTTAACGGTTCGGTTTTAGCCCCCGATGTTTGGGCGCAGCAAAAGGAAAACGAAATTTGCGCCGTTATAGGGCGCGATGGTTCCAGACTTTATATTTATTCAAACGGAAAAGAAATTTCGGAACTTAAAGCCTTTATAAATACTATTGGTTTTAGCGAAGTTTTTTGTAGCGCTGATACCGCTAAAAGTTTAGACCTTACCCCTAAAACCGAATTTTCGGTTTTAGTAAAAGAGCAAAAGCGCTCCCCGATAGAAAGCCCTACCGTTTCGCTTGATGACCTTTATAGCTGCCTTTTAGAAGGAGCCGACGGAGATATAGATTTACCCGATTTTTCCGATTTCGCCCCCAACATTTCACATAGGCTTCGCCACGGCGGCGCCGCCGCTACTATAACCGATGTTGGCGCAGGGGTAATTTTCAAGTTCCCCTTTGGCGCAATTATAAACGGAATTGCGGTTAAAAAGGCCTTTCGCAACAAGGGCAAAGGCTCTGCCCTTTTAAATAGTCTTTTAGGTTTTGCAAAGGGAGATATTTTCGTTTGCGCAACAGATAAAAACAAAGAATTTTATATTAAAAACGGCTTTAAAGTTATAGATACTGCCGTTATTGCAAGGTGAAAATAGTGCAAGAATTTTTTAGTATTCATCCAAAACTAATAGAGTTAGATATTAAGGCTAGAGAAATGTGTAAAGAAGCGTTTGAGCGTATCGACGCTATCGCTATGCACAACCAACACAAGGTTCTTTCGGCCTTTATTAAAAACGGAGTTAGCGAATCTCATTTAGGGGTTTCTACCGGCTACGGTTATGGCGACCGCGGAAGAGATACCCTAGAACAGGTTTTTGCCGATTGCGTTGGCGCAGAAGATAGCCTTATTCGCCATAACTTTGTTTCGGGAACTCATACCCTAACCGTTATGCTTTTCGGGGTTTTGCGCCCGGGCGATACAATGCTTAGCCTAACCGGCCGCCCTTATGACACCCTTATTGGCGTTTTAGGAATAGACGGAGAATCGGACGGTTCGCTTAAAGAGTTTGGCATAAACTATGAAGAGGTAGCGCTAGACCAAAAGGGCGAACCCGATATAGATGAAATTAAAAAAAGACTTGGCTCTAAAAAATATAAGGTAGCCTACATACAACGTTCGCGCGGGTATTCCTTACGCCCTTCGCTTACGGTTCAGAAAATTAGCGAACTTTGTAAAGCGGTAAAAGAAGTTTCGCCCGATACCCTTATTTTAGTAGATAACTGCTACGGAGAATTCGTAGACACTATTGAACCTACAAGCGTTGGCGCCGACCTTATTGCAGGTTCGCTTATTAAAAATCCGGGCGGCGGAATTGCCCCAACGGGCGGTTATATTGCCGGTAAGCACGACCTTGTTGAGGCTTGTGGTTATAGGCTTACTGCTCCGGGCGTTGGCCGAGAAGTTGGCGCTTCTCTTGGCCACAACCGCGAACTTTATATGGGCCTTTTTGCCGCGCCCCATACGGTAGGTGAAGCCCTTAAAACCGCAACCTATGCAGGCGCTCTTTTTGAACTTTTAGGGTATGAATCTACCCCACATTATAACGCTAAAAGGGCCGACATTATCGAAAGCGTACTCCTTAAAACCCCCGAAGCGCTTATCGCTTTTTGCCAAGGTATGCAAAAAGGGGCCCCCGTTGATTCGTTTGTTACCCCCGAACCTTGGGATATGCCGGGGTATGACGACCAGGTTATTATGGCGGCGGGAGCATTTACTCTTGGCGCATCTATTGAACTTTCGGCCGATGCTCCGCTTCGCGAGCCCTATGCCGCTTGGCTTCAAGGGGGACTAAACTTCCATAGCGGACAAGCAGGTGTTTTACTCGGCGCCCAAAGTATGATAGACAAGGGAATTATTAAGATTTAAAGGAAGATATAAATGGAAAAGATACTAGGCGAGAAGGTTTATTCTCTTCATCCCCTACCCGACGGATTTTTGTTTTCATACCTAATTGAAAAACAAGAAAACAACTATACCATAGGTTATAAAATGGTTTCGTTTGAAACGGGAAAAATTTCTAAAGTAACCAAAAGTATTTATATGTTAACAAAATTTGGGGCGGAGTATAAACGCTTTGTTCCTAAACTTAAAAACTACCTTACCTGTTTTAGCGTTCCTATGGAAAACGGGCAAACATTTATTATTGAAAAAGACGGTTCGGCCACCCTTTTCGATACCGACGGGCTAGAACTTTGGCAAGGCCAAATGCTTTATAAAGATTCGGCCCCCGGCGGAGTTGCTGTTGGTAACAACACCCTTTGGGTTTCTTACCCTAAATATGGCGTTTTAATTAGATATAGCCTTAGAACCCTTAGAGAAGAACTTCGAATTGGGGGCGATAATTCTCCCCTTGTTGGCGCTAAAGGCCTATTTTTAGGCGGCAACAAGTTATTTATTTGTTGTAGCGAAGGCGAAAATAATTCTATTATAAAAATGGACACAAAAACCTACCAAACCGAAACCTGTTACGAATTTAAGGAGCCTATTAAAGACTATAAGTTTATAAGCAAATACGAAATAGCCGTTTTAAAATCGGGAATATATTTATTATAAAATAAAACTCTCTGCTAAAATTTTAGCAGAGAGTTTTTTTATTTACGAGTAGGTTTTACGTTTGAATCGGGAGTAATGTTTCCGTCAATAACGCCGTTAACATCTTCAAAAGTTTTAATATTTTCTCTTATTAAAACAAGCACTTGACTGTTTACACTTCTTCCCTCATATTCTGCAATATGTGCGATTTTATTTAACATTTCTTCCTCAATTCTAATAGAAACACTTTTAATAGCCATAATTTCACTCCATAATAAATATATTGTATATTTATTTTAGATTTATTATGTGTTATAATGTTGAAAATAGATATATCGTATATCTATCATATTTAAGGGGAGTTTTATGAATAAAAACATATGTTGTTTCATTGGTCATAGAAACATAACTGAAACCGCAGAACTAAAGAAAAACCTTATGAAAAAAATAGAAACGCTAATTCTAAACGAAAATGTTGACACTTTTCTTTTTGGTAGTAAAAGTAATTTTAATAACTTGTGTCTTAAAGTTGTAACAAAATTAAAAGAATTATACCCTAACATAAAACGAATTTATGTTAGAGCAGAATATCCGTATATTAGCGCACAATATAAAGATTATTTGCTAAAAAATTATGAGGATACATATTATCCACAAAAAATAATTGGTTCGGGCAAAGCCGCCTATGTTAAGCGCAATTATGAAATGATTGATAAGAGTCTGTTTTGCATAGTATATTACAACGAGCAAAACGCGCCCACTACTAGAAAAAGCGGTACGAAAATTGCTCTTGATTATGCTATAAAAAAGCACAAAAAAATCATTAAAATTTAAGCAAAAAAGATGCACGAAATTTCGTGCATCTTTTTATTAAAAATTAAATTCACTAAGCCAGTTTACAATAGTTTTTGCGGTAGATTTTAGGCAGCCTTTTTCGTAAGGCAGATTCATATTAGCGCCTTTTACAAGGCCTTCGAACGTTTTAGTGCCCGCTCCGTTAACAAAGGCTAAATACTTGTTTAGTGCGGCGGCGTAGTCTTTTAGCGATTCGGCAAAAAACTGAAAAGCAACCGTTTGGGCCATACAGTAATCTATATAATAAAGGGGGTAAAGGTAGATATGCAGTTGCCTTTGCCAACCACCACCTCTACTATAAAACGGAAGGTCAGATATATTTAGGTGGGGACGGTATTTGGCTTCGAGTTTAAGCCAAACCTCGTTACGCTCGGCGGGGGTTAGGTTTTCGTTTTCATACATAATATGCTGAAATTCATCTACCATACAACCGTAGGGAATAAAGTTTAAAGCATCGGCCGCGTGATAATATTCGTAGCGGTTAGTTTCTTCCCCGAAAAAGTTTTTATGCCAAGGGGCGGTTAAAAACTCCATCGCCATAGAATGCACCTCACAGGCTTCGATAGTAGGAGATGCGTAGTCGGGCATAACGCCGTTTTTAGCGGCAGTATAGTAGGCAAAGGCGTGGCCCGCTTCGTGGGTTAAAACGTCTACGTCGCCCGAAGTTCCGTTAAAATTAGAGAAAATAAAGGGGGCCTTAAAGGCGGCAAATTCGGTACAGTATCCGCCGGGCGCTTTACTCGGTTTAGAAACAAGATCGTAAAGTTCGTTTTCTTCCATAAAGGAAATAAACTCGGCCGTTTCGCTACTCATTTCTTTATACATTTTTATAGCGGCGGCAAGAAGTTCTTCGGCCGTTCCCTTTGGGGTAACGTTACCCTCTTTAAACATAACCTCGTTATCGTAAAGGTGAATTTCTTCTACACCAATGCGCTTTTTTTGCGCCTCTTTAAGAAGGGTTACAACAGGTACTATATTTTCGAGTATTTCGGTACGAAAAGCGGCTACTTCGCCGGGACCGTAGCAATTTCGGCCAAGGCGGTCGTAACCCATTTGAATAAAGTTTTCGTAGCCTAGAATTCTCGCTTGTTTATTACGAATTTTAACCAGTTTATCGTAAAGAGTGTCGAGTTCTTGCCTATAAGATTCGAAAAAGGTCGCATCTTTAAGGTAGGCTTTTTTTCGAATTTCGCGGTCTTTTGACTGTTTATATTTACCGAGCATTGGCAAAGGGATTTCTTCGCCTTCCCACTCTACCTTTGCCGAGGCTATAAGTTTTTGGTATTCTGACTGAAGTTTATTTTCCTCTGATTGAAGTTTAATAATTTCGGCCGAAAAACAGCGAAGCGAAATTTCGATATTTTTAAAAAGAAGTTCGCCATAATGGTTTTCAAGTTCGGTCTTAAAGGGAGATTTTACCATTTCCTTAGTAATTTCTTGAAAGGCGTTTGTAACTTCGGGGCCAATAGTATCGAAAAAGTCGTTTTCGGCGTCATAAAATTCGTCGGCCGTATTTATTGTATGGCGCACGTAGGCTAGGCTGCCCATAGTTGAATACTGAACGCTTAAAGATTCTACCTTTTTATAGGCGGCTATAATATCGGCCGCCGGTTCGGCATTTTTAATTTTATTTTTTAAATTTAAAAGGTTAGCCTTTAACTCTTCTATATTAGGGCGAAGGTAAGGCATATTAGAAAACTTCATAAACTACTCCTAAAATTTTATATATTTATTATATTACATATTATTTGAAATTCAACCATAATTATAACGCGGTTTGACAAAAGCTGTTTTGTGTGTTAATATAGAACCTGCTCAGTCGGTTGGACGGCTGCGAGCGGAGTTTTACTACCGTTTGAGGAAAGTCCGGGCATCGCAGGGCGGAATAACGGCTAACGGCCGCCGAGGGTGACCTTAGGGAAAGTGCAACAGAGATATACCGCCACTTTTTGTGGTAAGGGTGGAAAGGCGAGGTAAGAGCTCACCACGGGAATGGAGACATGTCCCGTCTGTAAACCCTATTCGATGCAACGCTAACCGAAACTATACGTTTGCCCGACGTGTTTCAAAAAGCGGCTTGAGCCTAGTGGCAACACTAGGTCGAGATAGATGGTCGTCGCGGGGGCAACCCCGAACAGAACCCGGCTTATAGACCGAGTGGGTATGAAAAAACAGAAGGCGTTTGCCTTCTGTTTTTTCAGTTTTATTCGCCTAAAGGCGAGTTGTATTGCTTCGCAGTGATATTCGGCTGACGCCGAGTGTTATTCGCTTCGCGAGTTTTGGTGGCGAATAAAATAACACTGAAACCGCAAGGGTTCAATATCACTATTGCCTTATGGCAATAATATCACTCCGACACAGTCGGAATATCACTTGAAAGACTGTCATTTTTTATGTATAATAGTTTTCGAGGTGATAATTTTGGCTGATAGCGTTTTGAGGGATAAAACAGAACGATAAATAAGAATTTGTGAGG
>JAZODO010000036.1:0-1795 GCA_045597065.1 Acutalibacteraceae bacterium
GACCGCTTGGCCTCCGACTTCTCGAAACGGGTAGCATTGTCCTTTCGGGAACCGGCGCAGAACTTGCCGCTTCCGACCAGGTTAAAAAAGCCTACCTTGGCGGTTAAAAAGTCTATTTTGGCGCTACCTTTCGCTCGCGCCCTACGAGGCGTGAGCGTTTAAGGCGGCGCTTTTCTTTTTTGTTATTTATACACATTTGCTTATAAAATTGTTAAAAAAACATAAAATTTTGTAGGCTAAATCGAAAAAAATTCCTTTATTTTTTGGGAAAATGTGTTATAATAAATTGATACCTAATGTAATTTAGGTAAAATCTTTAAAAAACGGAACTTTTCCGTAAATTTTTAGGAGGTATAATAAATGAGCAAAAAGTTTGTCTACCTTTTTAAAGAGGGCGACGCAAGCATGCGTGAACTCCTCGGCGGTAAGGGTGCTAACCTTGCAGAAATGACCAAAATCGGTCTTCCCGTACCCCAAGGCTTTACTGTAACCACCGAAGCTTGTACTCAGTATTATGAAGATGGAAGAAAAATCAACGATGATATCCAAGCTCAAATCATGGAATATATCGTAAAAATGGAAGAAATCACCGGCAAAAAATTCGGCGATAAGGAAAACCCCCTTCTCGTTTCGGTTCGTTCGGGTGCTCGCGCATCTATGCCCGGTATGATGGATACTATCCTCAACCTCGGTCTTAACGAAGACGTTGTTGAAACTATGGCCGCTAAATCCGGAAACGCTCGTTGGGCATACGACTGCTATCGTCGTTTTATCCAAATGTACTCCGACGTAGTTATGGAAGTTGGTAAGAAATACTTCGAAGAACTTATCGACAAAATGAAAGAAGAAAAGGGCGTTACCCAAGACGTAGACCTTACTGCAGACGACCTTAAAACTCTCGCAGAACAGTTTAAGGCTGAATATAAGGCTAAAATCGGTAGCGATTTCCCCACCGACCCCAAAGAACAACTTATGGGCGCTGTTGAAGCTGTATTCCGTTCTTGGGACAACCCCCGTGCAAACGTATACCGTCGCGACAACGATATTCCTTACTCTTGGGGTACCGCTGTTAACGTTCAAATGATGGCTTTCGGTAACATGGGCGACAACTGTGGTACCGGCGTTGCCTTTACCCGCGACCCTGCTACCGGTGAACCCGGCCTTATGGGCGAATTCCTTACCAACGCTCAAGGTGAAGACGTTGTTGCCGGTGTTCGTACTCCTATGCCTATCGCAGAAATGGCTAACAAATTCCCCGCAGCCTTCGAAGAATTCAACAAGGTTTGCGCTATTCTTGAAGACCACTATCGCGACATGCAAGATATGGAATTCACTATCGAAGACGGCAAACTCTACATGCTCCAAACCCGTAACGGTAAGCGTACCGCTAAGGCTGCTCTCAAAATCGCTTGCGATTTAGTAGAAGAAGGCATGATTGATAAGAAACAAGCCGTTGCTATGATTGACCCCCGTAACCTCGACACCCTTCTCCATCCCCAGTTCGATACAAAAGCTCTTAAGGCTGCTACTCCTATGGGTAAAGGTCTTGGCGCTTCTCCCGGAGCTGCTTGCGGTAAGGTTGTATTTACTGCAGAAGATGCAGAAATTTGGAACAACAAGGGCGAAAAGGTTATCCTCGTTCGTCTTGAAACCTCTCCCGAAGATATTACCGGTATGAAGGCTTCCGAAGGTATTCTTACCGTTCGTGGCGGTATGACCTCTCACGCTGCCGTAGTTGCTCGTGGTATGGGTACCTGCTGCGTTTCCGGTTGCGAAAAGATTATTATGAACGAAG
>JAZODO010000037.1:0-8512 GCA_045597065.1 Acutalibacteraceae bacterium
TAGTTAGTACGGTCGGCAATACCCCAAAGTTCGCCCCAACCAAACGGGAAGAGGAACTCGATATCGGTAGTAGCTTTAGAATAGAAAGAAAGTTCTTCCTTTTCGTGGTCACGAAGGCGTAAATTTTCTTCGTTTATACCAAGATTTAAGAGCCAGTTTTTGCAAAAATCTTTCCAATAGTAGAACCAGTCGAGGTCGGTATCGGGTTTGCAGAAAAATTCACATTCCATTTGTTCAAATTCGCGGGTACGGAAAATGAAGTTACCGGGGGTGATTTCGTTACGGAAAGATTTACCGATTTGACAAACGCCAAAGGGAAGTTTTTTACGGGTAGAACGTTGAATATTAGCGTAGTTTACGAAAATACCCTGAGCAGTTTCGGGGCGAAGATAAACTTCGTTTTTAGCGTCTTCGGTAACGCCGATAAAGGTTTTAAACATAAGGTTAAATTTACGAATATCGGTAAAGTCTTTACTTTCACATTCGGGGCAAACAATACCGTTTTCTTTTATGTATTCGCTCATTTGTTCGAAGGTCATACCTTCGGCACGGCCGCCAAAATCTTCGATAAGTTTATCGGCACGGTGTCTTGCGTGGCAAGACTTACAGTCCATTAAAGGGTCGGAGAAACCGCCAACGTGGCCCGAGGTAACCCAGGTTTCGGGGTTCATAATAATAGCAGAATCGAGGCCAACGTTATATTTATTTTCTTGAACGAATTTTTTCCACCAAGCTTTTTTAACGTTGTTTTTAAATTCTACGCCTAAGGGGCCGTAGTCCCAAGAGTTTGAAAGACCGCCGTAGATTTCGCTTCCTGCGAAAACGAAGCCGCGCGCCTTTGCCAAAGATACTATTGTATCCATACTCTTTTCGCTGTTTTTCATAGTATAATAACCTCCAATAAGGAATATTCTAAAAATAGTATATAACTCTAATAATATTACAAGAATATATAGAGATTGTCAAGCATTTAACACACTTGACAGAGGTAAAAATTTAATATATAATTATTTGGTACGAAACTTTAAGGAGGATTTTATGGGTAAAATTCAAATTCACGATATCGACTTTAACAAGTTTATCGAAGCTCTTGACCATTGTAAGGGCGACGTATATTTAGAAACCCCCGAAGGCGACTGTTTAAACCTTCGTTCTAAACTTTGCCAAATTATGGGTATTGCTAATATATTAAACGGCGCAAAGGTTTCGGAAGCTACTATTCGTTGCGTAAAACCCGAAGACGAAAGCCTTCTTTTTAGATTTAATCTTTACGGAAAAATTGACGAAAAATAAGGAGAATTACTGTGAGCGAGTTTTTAACATTTAAAGACAAACCCCTTGTTCGTAAGGGTAACACCATTTATTTTGGTGATATGAGCGAAAAGTATGTTATTAGGCTTGAAATTCTTTCTTCTCACAAAGAGGGCGACCTCGATGTAGCCGATAGAATTAAAGTTCTACTTATAAAGAACGATTCGGAAAAACTTGATAACGTTACAAAGTCTACCGAGAAAAACGGTTTTGCCGAAGCTATGCACTTCGCAACTACCTGGCTCGACCGCGCGCTTGCCGATAAATAAGTAAATTTTAAACCCCACACTTACGAGTGTGGGGTTTTTATTATTTTAAGAATCCGTTTATAATTTCTTCTTCGGCCTGTTTTTCGGTAAGGCCAAGTGTCATTAGTTTTATAAGTTGTTCGCCCGCTATTTTACCGATAGCTGCTTCGTGAATAAGCTGAGCATCGGTATGGTTGGCCATTATTTCGGGAACGGCGCTAACAGAGGCATTGTCCATAATAATTGCGTCGCATTCGGTATGGCCCGAACAAGCGTTATTTCCGTTTATTTTAGAGATGAAAAGTTGCTTTGAGTCTTCTTTAGCAACCGAACGAGAAACTACGTGGGCACCCGAATTTTCGCCGTTTAGGTCTACTGTAAAACGGGTTTCGGCATACTGGCTACCGTGGGTCATAAGTTTTTCGCCAACTATAAGGGTAGCGCCCTTGTCGAGTTTAGCGGTAGTTATACGAATAGTATCGTCGACCCCTTTAATTTGGGCGGTTTCCATTTCCATATATGCGTTTTCAGAAAGTTCGATAACGGTAGTAGGGTTCATTACCCTTTTGCCTACACCTTCGCCGCTTCCATAGTGTTTTTCAACATATTTAAGCTTTGCGCCTTTATCTAAATAAAAGGCGTGAACACCGCTATGTTCGCTATCTTGGTTGCCTCCGTTATGAATTCCGCAACCTGCAACTATTGTAATGTCGCAGTTTTCGCCAATATGGAAATCGTTATAAACGAGTTCTTTTATTCCCGACTGGGAAAGCAAAACGGGAATATGAACGCTTTCGTTTTTGGTTCCGGGTTTAACATAAATGTCGATGCCGGGCTTGTCTTCTTTTTTTACAATTTGGATGTTTTCGGAAGAATTTTTACCGTGAAGAGCGCCATTTATACGAAGAGAATATGCGCCTTGGGGCACTTCGTGAAGGCTTGCTACTTGTTCTAAAAGGTGTTTTTGAATATTATCCATTACTTATCCTCCTGAACATAGCGGCAACCTGTTTCTAAACCAAGCAAGGTTGGCATGATTTCGTCTTTTGTGCCGATTTTGTCGATTTTACCGGCCTTTAAAACTAAAATTTTATCGGCAATATCTAGAATTCTTTCTTGGTGAGAGATAATGAGAATAGAGCCTTTATTCTTTTCATACATTTTTTCAAAAACCTTAATTAGGTTTTGGAAAGACCAAAGGTCGATACCTGCTTCGGGTTCGTCGAAAACCGAAAGTTTAGTACCTCTTGCATTTATCATTGCGATTTCTATTCGTTTAAGTTCACCGCCCGAAAGAGAAGCGTTCACTTCGCGGTTAATATAATCGCGAGCGCAAAGGCCAACTTCGGAAAGATATTGACACGCTTCGGTCATAGAGAGTTTTTTGCCCGAAGCCAGCGAAATTAAGTCTTTTACGGTAATACCCTTAAAACGAACGGGTTGTTGAAAAGCAAAGCTTACTCCCCTATTAGCGCGTTCGGTAATAGACATATCGGTAATGTCTTCGCCGTCGAGATAAATTTTACCCGAGGTAGGGGTAATGATGCCCGCAATTATTTTAGCAAGGGTAGATTTACCGCTTCCGTTAGGGCCGGTTATTGCAACAAAACGTTCACTAATTTCCATAGAGATACCGTTTATAATGTTGGTACCGCCTACGCTATAATAAATATTTTCGAGTTTTAGCATTTCTTCCTCCGAAAATCCGAATAAATATATTATGCACACATATTTATGCTTCAAAACATTTTAACACAGTTTGACAAACTTTGCAATAAAAAAAGGAGTTCGAAAGAACTCCTTTAGTTATTATTTTGCTTTGATTAGGTGAATTCCAAATCCGCCAATTTCGTCTTTAAAGTAGATAAACTTCATTTCGCCGTTGTCGTCGGTCATGATAGAGTCGTAATTAAATTCGAAACCTTGAGATTCGAAGAAACGAACTGCGCGTTTAACCGAAGTTACCGAAAGAGCGATATGACCGTATTTGCCAACGCCCATAAACTTCATAACTTCGAATTGAGGACCTGCGAAAATAGCCTTTGCGCGTTCATCTTGAGGTTTACCGCAAATAGCCGAAAGAAGGGCTGCAGTTTTTCTGCATTCGTCTTCGTTTTCGCTATTCATACCGATATGTTCAATTTTAACGTCGAGCATAGTAAGAACGGCTTCTTTAGCGAGTTCGGTAATAGCGTCCCAATCTTCGTTATCTACTAATTTTTCGGGAACCATCCAACTTCCGCCGCAAGCGATAATTTTAGGAAAGGCTAAATATTCGTTAAGGTTAGCGGGCGAAATTCCACCGGTAGGAATAAAACGCATTTTGGGGAAAGGACCGGCGAGAGCCTTTAAAACCTTAAGGCCGCCTGCTGCTTCTGCGGGGAAGAATTTAACTACTTCGAGACCCATTTTTTGAGCAATAGAAACTTCGCTTGGGTTAGTGCAACCGGGGGTTACGGGGATTCCCTGTTCTACGCAGTAGCCAACGATTTCAGGGTCGAAACCGGGGGAAATGATATATTTAGCGCCTGCAGCAATAGCGGCTTTACATTGGTCAAGGGTTACAACAGTTCCTGCGCCAACCAGAATGTCGGGGGCTTCTTTTGCGATATTAGCAATAGCAATATCGGCACCGGCGGCACGGAAGGTTACTTCGGCAACGGGAATGCCTCCCTTTTTAAGAGCGTTTACAAGAGGTACAGCCTTATTAGGGTCGTTAAGTTTAATAACGGGGACAAGGCCAACCTTACTAATTTCTTCTAAAATAGGATTCATAAAGATTCTCCTTTAAAATTATTACACTCTTATTTTAAAGCCGACTCTGCCTAATGTCAAGACAAATTAAGCATTTGTTTAATACGAGAAATTGTGCTGGTTTTATATAAAACCAGTATTGCCACAAGGGTTAAAACAAGTTCGGGAAGCATATAGGTTCCGTTGTAGACAAGCGAATAAAGCGCCGGGTTAGAAAAGGTTTCAGGCATCCAACTGTCGAAAAAGATATAGCCCGAAACAAAGTGGCTTAAAAATCTTAAGGTTAAAGCGATTATTACGCCAACAGATAGGCCAACAGTTCCCTTTTTTATAAAGAGCGCGGCAAGGCCTAAAACGGTATAAGCAACCAAAAAGTCGAAAACTACGGCGCCAATCCACATTTTAGCGTCCATTCCCCAAGACATCATTTTAACAAAGCCTACAGCAAACTGAACAAGGGAGTTAACGAAGGCCGCAAAAATGCCCCAACGGGTTCCGAAAAGAACGGGGATTAAAACTATTGGCAACATGCTAAGAAGGGTTACGCTGCCGCCCCAAGGATTTTGCCAAAGTTTAATAAAACTAAGGCAGGTTGCAAGAGCGATTAAAATCGCGCTTACTGTAAGTTTTTTTAGATATGTCTTTTCCATACATATCCTCCTTAAATAAAATTTACCGCACAGAAATTATCCGTGCGGTAAAAATTTTATCTAGAATCTAATCTCCCTACGACGGCATTATCCATATCAGGTTAAAGGGTTTAAGTAAAACTTATCTCAGCCAAAAGGCACCCCTGATTATTATTAAATTTTCTGTTCGGCAAATGTATTATAGTTTAAAGGCCAAAAAATGTCAACCTAAAAATTAAACATTTACCTCTTTAGTGTTTTTCATTTCTTCAGATTGTTCGGCTAACATATTAACCTCTTCAGGGTCGTGATAGGTTGGAACAACCGTTTTCATTGCATTTTTAATTTTTAAAGAGTCGATTTCGTCTTTAGAATTTAAAAGCGCATCTTTTAAAATATTAAGCTTGTCCTCAACCTCTTGACGGCTGATAGCGCGGTCTTTTTCGATAAAGATAAGGTTGTTAGCGGTTTTATCGAGCGTTTCGGTTTTAATTAGAAGCTCTTCGTAAAGTTTTTCGCCGGGGCGAAGGCCAACTTCGACAATATCGATATCTTCATAGGGGCGAAGACCCGAAAGCTTAATCATATTTTCGGCAAGGTCGAGAATTTTTACAGGTTGACCCATATCGAGAACAAAAAGTTCTCCCCTATTAGCCATAAAGCCTGCTTCCATAACGAGTTTTGCCGCTTCGGGAATTGTCATAAAATAACGAATAATACGTTTATCGGTTAATGTTATAGGACCGCCTTTTTCAATTTGGTCGCGGAAAAGAGGAATAACCGAACCGTTAGAGCCAAGCACGTTACCAAAACGAACGCTGGAGAAGGAAGTTTTACTGTCTTGCCTACATAAAACAACCATTTCACAAAGACGTTTAGAAGCGCCCATAACGTTAGTTGGGTTAACCGCTTTATCGGTTGAAATTAAAATAAACTTATCTACCCCGTATTTTTCGGAAACGTTGGCAACATTATAGGTACCGAAAACGTTATTCTTTATAGCTTCGCAGCTGCTGTGTTCCATTAAAGGAACGTGTTTATGGGCCGCAGCGTGGAAAACTATTTCTGGGCGATAATGAGCAAATATTGCGTCTAGACGTTCGGGTTCTCTAACCGAAGCTATTTCAACGCTTAAATCAAGTTCTCCCTTATATTTACGAATAAGTTCTTGTTCTATATCGTAGGCGTTGTTTTCATAAATATCGAGAATAATTAGTTTTTTAGGGCCACGCTTAGCAACCTGACGGCAAAGTTCACTACCGATAGAACCACCGCCACCGGTTACAAGAACAACCTTATCTTTATAAAAGTCGTTCATTAAGGGGTCTTTAATCTTTAAAGTGTTTCTGAAAAGAAGGTCTTCAATTTTAAAGGAACGAACAACACGTTTAGAATTTTCTTCGGATTCTACTTGGTTTATAGGGAAGTCGTAAAGTTTTACCTTACAACCGGTTTGAGAATAAAATTCTAAAAGAGTTTTTGCAGTTTCGCTATCGATATTAGGAAGGGCTATAAAGATTTCTTGAACAGGAAGGTTTTTAATTTTAGCAATTATGCTTTCATCTTCCATATAAACCCTTAAGTCGCAAATTTTACCGCCAACCTTATCGGGACGTTTATCGATAAAGCAGATAGGGCGATAGTGAGAATTGGGGTTGTACTTTAATTCTTCTGCAAGAAGGGTTCCAACCTGACCTGCGCCAACAATGGCTACGCCGATTTTATTGATATAGTCGAGATTAACGTTAAAATGCCTATAAAATTGTTGGTAGCAAAAGCGCAAAGTTAAGGTTAAAACGCAAAAAATAGCAACAATAGAAGCACTTTGCCAAATTCCCATATATAGGTCATAATCATCGAGCGCATAGGTAATAAGAATAGCAATAATACCTCCTACTATGTCGGAAATAATCATAGTAAGGTAGGCTTTTGAGTTAGCATATCGCCAAACGTTGTTATAAACCGATAATATAAACTTTACAAGGAAAAGAGAACCGCCAAAAATTCCCGCAGTAATAATATACTTTAGGCCTTCTTCTAAACGAACAGCGGATTCGGAAAAATATTCGGTAATAATAAATGAGGTTATATAAACCGAGATAAAGCAAAACATATCAATCGCCACAAGGGTTAAACGACGCATGATAGACGATTTCATATACTTCCTCCCAATTTTTAATATACGCTGGTTAAATAAGTTTATCTTGAATAATGCGGTTAGCGTTTCTTTTTAAAAGTTCACTATGTTTTGAAACCATATTATACGCCAGGCCTAGTTCGGGCGGACGGTTTTCAAGGTTATGTGTGTCGGATGCTAAAACATGAACAAAACCTTTTTTAAGAAGTTTTTTTACATCTTTAGCATAGTTTTTAGCGAGAAGCGCCGAAGCATTACATTGAAATAAAACCCCATTCTCTGCTAAACGATTTAAAAGCGCCTTATCTTTTATAAGATAACTGAATCGCTCTACGTGGGCGAGTATAGGGGTTATTCCGCGTGCTAAAAGGGTGTCGAGTGTTTGCTCGAACTTAAAGGGGAAAAAGTTAAGAGGTTCGAGCAATAGGTATGAAGTACCCTCAATACAAAGGCTGTATAGGTCTTCATTTACTATATTAGGGTCGAACCGAACCTCTGCACCTAAATAAAAATTCATATTGTTGCAAAGGCCCGTTTCGGTTAAATGAGTTTTAAGTATGTTGAATGACTTATTTCTACTCTCTAAAAATTCAGCTACAGTTTTATCTTGCAAAATAAAGTGCGGTGTGAAAACTATATTTGTTACCCATTGGCGCTCTTCGGCTAGAAGAAGATTTACCGCTTCTTCTAAACTTTGCGCGCCATCGTCTATACAGGGGAGAATGTGAGTATGAAGGTCAGTCATCTTTTTTCTCGTAGGCGTAGTAAGCGCGATATTTATAGTACTTATCGTACTTATAGTAGGTGTCTGCCTTGGAGTCGTAGTCATTCAATACTGTGCCGAGAATGTTTGTGTCAACTACCTTTAGGCGGTTAACAGTTTCAAGAATTTGATTTCGAGAAGCATAGTTTTGGCGAACAACGAGAATTGCTCCGTCCATATATTTACTAAGGGCGGCCGAGTCGGCAACGATATAAACCGGAGGTGTATCGCAAATAATATAGTCGAAACGGGACCTTAGTTCTTCAAGCATAAATTTAGCCTTTTCGGAAGCTAAGAGTTCCGAAGGGTTGGGCGGTGTGGGGCCCGAAAGCATTACGTAAATGCCATATTCTTCGATAAAGCCGATAGCGCTTTGAATGTCAGTAGCGCCGTTTAGAACGGTACTAACGCCCTGATCCGAAGCGTGTTTAATGCGGAGGTAACGTTGAACCTTAGGACGGCGAAGGTCGCAGTCTATAAGGAGAACCTTTTTCCCGCTTTGAGCAAGCGCAATAGCGAGATTGATTGAAAGGGTTGTTTTGCCTTCGCCAGAAAGAGAACTTACAAGCATAATGGTTTTACAACCTTCGGTTCCCGAAACGAATTCGAGATTTGTACGAAGAGATTTAAGCGCTTCGAGATACTTAAACGGGGTATTTTCGTTTAGCGC
>JAZODO010000038.1:0-5426 GCA_045597065.1 Acutalibacteraceae bacterium
TGCAAGTTCTGCCTCTTCTGCGGCTAAGGTTGATTTTTTAAGGTGTTCTGCCGAAGCGTTCGCCTTATTGGTTACAGCATCCGCCTTTGCAGAAATAAGATTATATGCCCATTCCGCCTTTTCCTCAATAAGTGAGCAGATTTCTTCTGCCTTTTCCTCGAAAACATCGACTTGATTTTTTTCTTTTGGCGTAACAACAAAAGACATTACCGAAGGTTCATAGTAAAGTTTAATTTGAGCTTTATAAATTATCGTTTCGTCCGTATCGCCCTTTAAAACTATTCTAACCAAAACAACCGTATCAAGACCCGAAGCAGTCATAGACGCGGTAAGATAAAAAGGATTAGAGATTTGGTCTATCGGTCTTTCTTCTCCCTCGATAAACTCGCCCGCCGCAGTTACTGCATCTATTCTGCAAAAGGCGTTGGAGTTTTCCTGCGCCTTAGAAATAGCTTCGGAAAAATCGCCATCTAAACTTATTACGAGCGCTGTGGCACGGTGTTCCCCTTGCACGCCTGCTAAAACAGGCTCACTGGGAGTTACTCCGTTTTCAAGCAGGGTATAGTTTAAAATTCTTTCCATTTTTTCACTCCTTAAAATTTATTTAGTGCTCTATATAAAAATTCTATTTCCCTAATAGAGCCTCCCGAAAACTCAAGTTCTACTTTTGGGTTTTTCGAAATAAAACCACAATGTAAAGAAGCGACACTATTTAAACCTATTCTTGAAAATTTCTTTAAACTGCTATTTTCGGTTATAGAAAGTTTTATATCGTCGCAACTTCCGTAAAGCAAAACCTTTAAAAACCTTAGGTTGCCCTCTTTAGTTTTAAAGGGATTAAAACTATACGTCGCTACAACCTTTTGGGATTTTTCTAAAAGACCGTTATCGGTTTCAATTACCTTTTTATCCAGTTCGCCTTCGAGCCAAACGGGGTAAAAAATATTAACCCCAAACTCGTTTGCATAAGAAAATAAAACGAACTCATTAAGATAAGAAAATCCATAAAAAACTTCGTTTGGCAGTTCCCAACAAGATAACACGCCCTCGCAAAGAACAACTGCACGGTCTTTGTAAAAATAGAAATAGTCGTCCCCTGCCGAAAGTCCAAAACCTCTTGTGTTTTTGGGTATCGCTCCAACCCTTTCGGCTTTGTAAATACCCGTTTGAGTTCCTGTAAGGCGCACCAAATCCCCTTGCCCGGTTGTGAACACTAAATCGCTTTTATATTTTGCAATACTGTCGGGAATGGGGGCTAGTGATAGGTCGGCCACCTTTTTAAACTCTAATGGGTAATAATTTTTAGCCACCTTTATTTCGCTATTAAGATTTAGCTCGTTAAAACCACTAAACTGGCGAAGCTCGGTAGCAAAAACTTCGCTTTCTTTAAAGGCTAAAAGGTTTCTCTCTTTCGGGATAACTTTTAAAATTTTCTTTTGGGATTCGCCAAGCGAAAAGGACGCATCTTCGGGGAAATAGAGAGGATTTAACGGGCTGTTTAAAATAAGAACCGAAGGGTATAAATAGCTGCCGTAAAAAAGGCTAACTCTGTCTTCGGTTTTAGAAACGTCGCCGAAAACCGGTTGGGCGCAGGTCATAGAAGCAACCTTGATTTTTCCCTTCT
Organism: Acutalibacteraceae bacterium; assembly: GCA_045597065.1. GTDB lineage: Bacteria > Bacillota > Clostridia > Oscillospirales > Acutalibacteraceae > SFWF01. The sequence continues at coordinate 1,625 of JAZODO010000038.1, forward strand.
TATCTGTTTTATAGGCTTCTATTTTAAGGTTGTTAAGTTTTCCCGTATATGGGAAAGGGTAGTCGGCGCCACCAACAACTTTAATATAAATTCTTCCCTTTTTGCGGTCGCAAAGCACAACAACGTTATCGCCATTAAAGGTTATCGCGCTAGAATTTTCCTCGCTGCCCGGAATTTCCCAAACGGTTGTTTCCCCATCGTTTTCAAGGGTGCATCGTATCAATGTGTTATCTAAATTTTCAAGAGGCAATAAAAATCCGTATGAGGTTCCATCGGTAGTATAATAGGAAATAAATTTACCGGTTAAAAGGTTTCGGGTTTGGTAGGAAATAGGGTTTGGAAGTTTTAAGCTTTCGCCGTGGGCCGTAGCGAAATAATATCTTTCGCCCCTTCCGTTTACAAGTAAAACGGGGGCATAAATGTCCGATTCGTTTAGAAAAATCCAACCGTCCATGTTGGCATTTAGTTCCATAACCCTAACAAAGTCTTCAAAACCTTCGCCATAAACTTGGCGGCAAATAAAATATATGCCGCAACCTTTTGTGGGTTTGCCGCTAAAAACGGTAAAACCATCGGGGCGTCCAAATTGGTCAAAACTAACTCGGTTAAACTCTATTTGGCCAATTTCTTTAACCTCGCCGCTTAAAAAAATTAGTTTCATATTAAAAATAATGTTACTCGAAAGGTTGTCGGCAACAGCGATTGCCACTCTGCCGTATTCTCCGTTTAAAAAGAAATAACATTCGGTTAATATAAGTTCATTTTCGGTATAAAGACTAAAATCGCTTCGGTAAATTGGGTTTTTAATATCGCAATTAAAGCCTTTTCGGCAAAATGCGCCATTTTCTTTAATAGAGCAATTTATTAAATTTAATTCGGTTTGGCCGGGGTTCGCAAGATTAAAATAACCTTTTGTTTGGGTTTTGTTTAGCATAAACTAATACTCTCCTTTCGGAAGAACATCTAAAACACTCGAAACACGACCTTTTAAAAGAGCCATACGTTTTTTATAGTTTTTCGATGCCATATCAAACCCCTCGCTATCGCCAACAGCGTTAGAAATTAGCGCCGCTAAACCAAAGGTAAAGGTTGTTCTGCTTTCTTCCGAAGGTAGTCCTACCTTTTCGGAAAGGGAATTTAAACCCTTAAAACCCATATCGTTTAGTACCGCATTAACAAGCGGAAGCCCTATAATTTTAAGATTTTCGTCTACCGAAGAAAGACCTAAGATTCTAGCGGAGTTTTCCAGTGCTTTATATCCGTTCATTTTCATTCTCCTTTTCAAGTTCGGCAACAAGGCTTTTAAGGTCGGGTATCATTCCTTCGGGCAAACGCTTTAAATACTGAACAGGGGTTATCGCCCCTTTGTCAAGCAGGTTGCCTAAAAGTTCTACCGTTTGTTTTTTAGATTTGGTTATACCTTCGTTTGCTTCGGCGGTTACCGAAATTACAAGCGAACTATAACGTTTAGCATCAAACGGAAAATACCAAACCCCGTTTTCGTCGCATATTTTTAAAGAGCGTTTTCCATACATAGAGAAAAAGAAGTCGGCCCAAACGTTTGCGATATCTTCTAAAAACCTATAAAAACGGCCCTTTAAGGGAATAAGGTGTTTAGCCGATGCTTCGCGAAGCTCCATAATTGCCGAAGTGTTGGTAGCCTCTAGGTCACCTAGCGCCGCCTGGTTAGCGCCGCTTTGAGTTAGAGTATTATAAATTAGGGTTTCAACCGTTTGGTTATAGCCCGAAGAATGGTCGGGCGGATTTATATAATTTACGGCCGAATCTATATCTTCGGCCGAACCGTAAACCTTAATAACCTGACCCGGTTCGTTGGTAATTTCGCCGCCAACCAAATCTCCGTTTACAACCATAAGGGGCATACCCGAACTCATAGCCGACCAAACGCCCGCCGTAATCATTCGGTTTATTGCAATTTGGTTGGGTATAAGGTAGGTAATTTCGCTATCGCCGTAAATTGAGCCTTCGCGCCTTTCCCAAGAAAATACCGAAAGCGGGTAGGAAGATATTCCAACGCAAAAATCAGGTCGTACAACATAGGTGTCGGTTGTTTTGGCGGCATAAACCAGAGTTTTGCCCTTTTCTTTCACCTTATAAAGTTTTGTAAATACAACCGTTTTTTCGCTACCCCTAGCTTTTAGCCCCTGAATATGAGAAACGGGGGCGCCAAAGCGTAACGCTTCGGCCGCAAGTTCTAAACAAGATTTTTCTTCGGTTAATATAATATATGGTTGTTTTTGGATTTCGGTTATTCCGGGGTCGCCAAAATAAATGTCTTCTACCCTAACCCTTTCGCAAACAATGTCGCCCAAAATGGGTGTTTTAAACTCCTTATCGGCGAAAAGACCTGTTTTTATGTCGGGGTCGTAATAGGTGTAAACCGCGCCTGTTCCCGTAACGTAGGCATCTTTTAGAGCTTGTTCAACAATTCGGTTAAACCCTATTCGCTTTTCGGTTGTTTTTCGGTAGGAATTAAGGGCAGAAACCATTAAGGCCACCTCGTTTTCCGACTTTAAGGGAGAGTAAACGGTATCGGCATTTTTAGAAAGGTTTTTTCTCTCTTTTAAAACCATTTCTCTAGCCTCGCTGTTTTGCGCAAACCCTTCGGCTTCGAAACGGAGTTCTACGGGGGCAGAAGAAATTTCGGCAATCTTAAAGTCGCCTATTCTTCTTATAATGTTGTGGCGCACAAGGGGCTTTTCGCTTTTGTTCCCTACTCCGTGCCATTGGTCGCCAACATAAAATCTTTCGTTTATTCGGTTCTGCTGGGCAAGCCCATGTTTACCAAGACCTTCTTTAAAATCGGCAGCGGCTTTATATTCTTCAAATATTTTTTCAGGACTGCTTGTCATCAGATTCCTCCTTTTTAAAATTGGGTTTGCCCTTTTGGGGCAAACCCTTTAAAATTTTATTCTACGGTTACGGTTGCAACGTTTGTAGAAACGGTATGGGTTTTATCTGCGGTTACCTTACAGAAGTAGTAGTGTTTACCTGCGGTAAGGTCTTCGGGGAGTTCATACTCATTTTGAGTTGCGCCCGAAATTTTAGCCGCGCCCTTGCCGTTTGCGGTATCACACTTGTACCACTGGTATTCGACAGCGCTCTCGGCATCGGTAGAAGCTACTACAGAAAGGGTTTCAGAAATAGCGCCTTCGGCAGTAACTACATCTTCGGGACCGGAAACAATAGTAAGAGGAGCCGAAATCCAACCCCAAACACAGTCGGAAGCAGAAGCCTTTACGAATACATCGTAGTAGATACGATAGTCGAACTTATAGGCGTCGGCATTAGCGTTTTGTTCGGGAGAGAAGATTCTCATTTTTTCGGTTTTCTTAACTAAATGAGCCGCAGTTTTAGGAAGAACGAGCATAAAGATTTCGCTGGCTCCGTCGGCAGGTTTAAAGCCGTTTTCGGTAAAGCTGTATGCGGTTTTCATACGTTCGCTAACTACGGGAATAATTGCAACGCCGTTAATAGACTTAACCTTAAGGTTTACTTCGCCCTGCTTAAAGTCGGAAACGGTAAGCATTTTGGTAAGTTCGCCCGAAGCCATTAAAGCGGCATAAGCGTGAGAATCTACGAAACAAACGAGTTCGCTATCGTAACCTGCGGTAGCCTGAACTTGGTTTACAAGGTTTAAAAACGCTTCGTAAGGTTTTTCCATATCGCCCGAAATAAGGTTGCCCTTTGCCTTTGCGATAGAGCCAAGTTTGCTCATAACGTAGGCATCACATTCGGGGATAACCTTTGTGCGAACGTATTCGCCTAAAATTTTACCTGC
>JAZODO010000039.1:0-1882 GCA_045597065.1 Acutalibacteraceae bacterium
GTCGAGATTTAAAATCGAAAATCCTTCAGCCAACGCGATACCGATAACCTTTTCAATAACCTCTAAATGAACGGCAGGGTCGCGCACAACGCCTTTTTTACCAACCTTTTCTCTACCCGCTTCAAATTGGGGCTTAATTAAGCAAACGGCTTGGGCGTTTTGTTTCATAATTGTTTTCATAACAGGAATTACATACCCGAGCGAGATAAAAGAAACGTCGACCGAACAAAAATCGAGTTCGTCGGATATTTGTTCTTTGGTAACATATCTAAAGTTGGTTCGTTCAAGGTTTACAACGCGCTCATCTGTACGAAGTTTCCAAGCGAGTTGACCATAGCCAACGTCGATAGAGTAAACCTTAACCGCTCCGTTTTGAAGCATACAATCGGTAAAACCGCCGGTTGAAGCGCCTATGTCGGCACAGTATGTGCCTTCAAGAGAAAAGCCAAACTGTTCAACCGCTTTTTCTAGTTTTAAACCACCGCGGCTAACATATTTAGGCGCAGCGCCTCTAAACTCAACTATATCATCAGGTTTAATGGTTGTACCGGGCTTGTCTGATTTTTGGTTATTAACATAAACAAGCCCCGCCATTATAAGCGCTTTTGCTTTTTCTCTACTTTCGGCATAACCCGCTTCGAATACAGCGGTATCTAGCCTTAATTTTTCTGCCATTTAATTTTCTCCTATTATGAGATTAAAAATTGAATCACTATCCAGCCCAAACTTTTTATGAGCGCTTTCTATACTCATTGCCGGAACAAACTTATTATCGATAGCGGTTATAGAATAATTTTTAAGTTTAGCTTTTGAAATGATGTGTTCACTAATTGAGCCTTTTAAAATACCCTCTTCAAAGAAATAAACCTTATCATACTTTGAAAGTTTTTCGCAAAGGTTATCCGCAATAGGATAGATTTTATTAAGCTTTATAAAATCGTTAGTTATTCCATTTTCTTTAAGCATTAAACTTGCCTTATAGGCATTAGAAGAAATAATTCCATAGGTTACTATTGCAACCTTACCGCCATTTTCGAAAACAGTATAGTCTGAAGAAGTTGGGGTAAAGTTAAAACCTTCTTTACCGCGCGGGTATCGAATAGCTACGGGGCCATTTAGGTTTATAGAGTTTTTAATAGACTCTACAAGTTCGCTATAACTTGCGGGAGAATAAACAGTAATACCGGGTATTGTTGATAAAAAGGCTGCATCAAACAGTCCTTGATGTGTTTCGCCGTCATCGCCAACAACGCCGGCACGGTCGACAAGGTAGCAAACAGGAAGACCAGCTATAGCGGTATCGTGAATTAGTTGGTCATAGGCTCTTTGAAGGAAAGAACTATAAACCGCAAAATAAGGGCGCATACCTGCCGACGCTAGACCGGAAGCAAAGGTTGCGGCATATTCTTCGGCAATACCAACGTCGAAGAATCTACTGGGAAATCTTTTTGAAAACTCGTCTAAACCTGTTCCTGTTGTCATAGCGGCAGTTATTGCGCAAACACGGTTATCTTTTTCGGCAAGTTCACAAAGGGCGTTACCACAAACAGAAGAAAAGTTTATAGCATTTTGCATTACAAGGCCATCGTGAGTATCAAAGGCCGATACGCCATGATAGCTGCCGGGCTGAGCTTCGGCAAAACTGTAGCCCTTACCTTTAACGGTTACTGCATGAATAACACAAGGCTTGTTTTGCGACCGGGCAATTTTCATTGCGGTTTCGAGTTTTTCAATATTATGACCATCGACAGGGCCTATATATTTAAAGCCCATTGTTTCGAAAATATTGTTTTGAAAAACATGACGAATAACCGACTTTTTAACCGCAGAAATAAACTTATATACAGGAATTCCAATAAACGGAATATGTTTAAGGAAAAAC
>JAZODO010000040.1:0-2024 GCA_045597065.1 Acutalibacteraceae bacterium
ATTTAGTCGATAAAGGCGAATACGATGAAGATAGCGCCGTTCAATTGGTAGAAAATATATGTTATTACAACGCAAAAAAGATGGTCGATTAACGTAGTATTTATATCTTAATTTTAAATTTTAATAATAAAAACACAAAATAACCCCATTAGAAAATCCTATATTTCTAATGGGGTTTAATTTTTAAATGATACTATTAAAAAGAAAAAGCAAATTTAACCTAATGGCTAAATTTGCTTATTTTGGTCGAGGCGACAGGATTTGAACCTGCGGCCTCTGCGTCCCGAACGCAGCGCTCTACCAAACTGAGCCACGCCTCGATGTAGTTTGATTGTACCAATGTATTATATAGAATTGCAGTTGCTTTGTCAAGCGTTTTATCAATATTTATGGCGTATGAATAGCCGTTTATTATTGGCAAATAATAGGGGAGAAAGGAGCAGTTTTATGAATAAAAAGGAATATGGAAAATTAGTTAAAAAAGTATCGCCAAACTCTAAAAAAGCAAGAGATTTTTTTGGCGCGTTTTTTATTGGCGGAACTATTTGCACAATAGGGCAACTTCTTCGCGAGTGGTTTCTTTTTTGTGGTTATAGCGATGAAAAGGTAGGTATGTTAGTTTCTGCTATTTTAATTGCTTTTGCAGGGCTACTTACCGGCTTTAAAATATTTGAAAAAATTGCAAAACATGCTGGCGCCGGTACACTTGTTCCAATTACAGGATTCGCAAATGCAGTTATTTCTCCTGCGATAGAATTTAAACCCGAAGGTTTTATTTTAGGTGTGGGCGCTAAAATGTTTACAATAGCAGGTCCCGTTATAGTTTACGGTACTGTTGCAGGCGCTATTTATGGGTTAATATATTGGATTTTTAAAATATTATAAGGGAGTTTAAATGGAAAAAATAGGGAACAGAACTTTAAAATTTAGTAAAGATATATGTATACTGTCTTCTGCGGGCGTAGTAGGGCCAAAGGAGGGCGCGGGGCCTCTCTCAAAAGATTTTGATAAGTGTTTTTCAGATAGCGCTTTGGGTCAAGACTCTTGGGAAAAGGCCGAAAGTATGCTTCAAAAATGCGCCGTCGAACGAGCACTAAAAAAGTGTAACAAGAAGCCTAGTGAAATTGATTTAATTTTCGCAGGAGATTTGCTTAATCAGTGTACTGCAAGTTCTTTTGGGCTTATGGATTTTGAAATACCATTTATTGGCGTTTATGGCGCTTGTTCAACTATGGCGCTAACACTAATTTCTGCGTCAATTAGTATTGAATCGGGTGCGGCGGAAAAGGCAATTGCTGTAACTTCCTCGCATTTTTGTTCGGCAGAAAGACAGTATAGATTTCCGCTTGAATACGGCGGAGTAAGACCGCTAACTTCACAGTGGACGGTTACAGGTTCTGGTGCAGCGGTTTTAACGAGCCAAAAGGGGATTTGTATTGATGGTTGCACTATTGGTAAAATTACTGATTTTAGTATAAAAGATGCTAACAATATGGGCGCTGCTATGGCGCCCCAAGATGTTAAAATAAGACCATACCCATAGGGTTACGGCGTTTGGGCCTTAGACTTGTTTTCGGTTGTTATTTCCGCTTTGGCGGTGTTAAAAATGCTCGAAATGCAGTAAAGCATTTCTCCGTTTTTGCCTTGCCAAAACAAAAATAATTCAACCTAAAAAATTTTGTCACACCCAAACACCGCTACCCTCGAAGGTATGGTTTTTTTCTACACATAAAGTAAATAAGGGGGAACATATTCGATTTGCAGACAAGTTGGTTAAAAATCAACCTCTCTGCCGAATTTAACAGAGAGGTTGATACTATTTAATAAGAAAGGTGCGTAAAAACTACTATACAATCAAAAAAGCAAAATAAATTATTAAGGGCATCATTTAACCGTCTTTTAATTCCTTGACCGTTCTAATTTTATTAACCGGAGTTTCAACATAACGAAGCAAATCATCAAGTTTATCCGTTACATAATATAGTTCTTTACAATTATCACGAATAAAGTTTTTCTTCATAGCC
>JAZODO010000041.1:0-4219 GCA_045597065.1 Acutalibacteraceae bacterium
TACGATCCGACTTAAGTGGTTGGCGCAAGGTTTCCATAACATCGCGCCCGAATTCGGGAAGTTCATCTAAGAACAAAACCCCGTTATGAGCAAGAGAAATTTCGCCCGGTCTCGGAATAGCGCCGCCGCCCGAAATACCTCTGGACGACACGGTATGGTGGGGCGAACGGAAGGGCCTTTTAGAAATAAGCGGACTTTTAGCGCTAAGCTCCCCTGCTACCGAATGAATTTTAGTAGTTTCGATAGATTCTTCAAATGTCATTTCGGGAAGAATTGTAGGAAGGCGTTTAGCAAGCATACTTTTACCTGCACCCGGGCTTCCGATAAGGAGTATGTTATGGCCCCCGGCGGCCGCAATTTCCATAGCCTTTTTAGCAGCGGCTTGGCCTTTTACTTCGCAAAAATCTAAAAACGCGGTATTTTGATATTCGCCGGATAAAACAAAAGGTTCTTCAGGCGAAAGAAGGGTTTGGCCGATAATGTGGTCGATAACCTCTTTAATATTCTTTACGCCATAGATATTTATGCCTTCAATAACCGAGCCTTCGGCAGCGTTTTCAGCGGGAACAAAGAAATTTTTAACCCCGTTTTGACGCGCACTGATAGCCATAGCCAAAACGCCGTTTACGCGCCTTAAACTACCGTCGAGCGAAACTTCGCCTATAAAAATGCTATCGCTTAAATCGCTATTAGGGGTTATTTGTTTATTAGCAATAAGCAGAGCTAAAAGGACGGGAAGGTCGTAAATTGAGCCCTCTTTTTTAACGTCGGCCGGAGCAAGGTTTACGGTTATATGGCCAAGCGGATATTTATAGCCGCAATTTTTAATTGCAGCACGAACGCGGTCGCGCGATTCTCTAACGGCAGAATCGGGCAAACCTACTATATCGAAGGCCTGATGCCCCCTTGAAATATCGGCTTCGGTTTCTACCATATAGGCATCTATTCCAAAGAGCCCAATGCTATGAATTCTGGCTACCATTTTGCACCTCTTTTTCAGTATATATTTATATGTTACCACCTATTTCACTCTTTTACAAGAGCGATTTTACTTGAAATATTATGGAGATATAAATATAATATAGAAAAAGAGTTTTTACAGGAGAATTATGGAACGTTTTAAAGAAATTGAACGAAGTATTATAAAAAAATTCAGAAAACCTATTTGGAACTGCTTTGTTGGCGCCGTTAACGAATATGAACTTATTAAAGAGGGCGACAAAATAGCTGTTTGTATTTCGGGCGGAAAAGATTCTATGCTTATGGCAAAATGTATGCAAGAGCTTTGCAGACATAGCCTTTACCCTTTTGACCTCGTTTTTCTTGTTATGGACCCCGGTTACAACAAGGAAAACCGCGAGCTTATAGAAGCAAACGCAAAACTTATGAATATTCCTATTACGGTTTTTGAGAGTAATATTTTCGAGGTTGTAACCGACGCAGGCGGGGCCCCCTGTTACCTTTGCGCCAGAATGAGGCGCGGTTGCCTTTACAGCAAGGCAAAAGAACTTGGTTGTAACAAAATAGCGCTTGGGCACCATTTTGACGATATGATAGAAACGTTACTTCTTAATATGACCTACGCTTCGGAAATAAAGACAATGCTACCAAAACTTAAATCTACCAATTTCGAGGGTATGGAGCTTATTCGCCCCCTATACAAGGTTAAGGAACGCGATATTATTGCTTGGTCTAACTATAACGAACTTAAGTTTTTAAGGTGCGCTTGTAGGTTTACTGCCGAAAGCGAGTATAACGAAGATATGTCGAAACGTAAGGAGATTAAAGCCCTTATAAAAGAGATTAAAAAAATAAATCCCGCAGTAGACGACAATTTATTTAGAAGCGTTCACAACGTAAATTTAGCCTCGATTGTTGGTTGGCGCGAAAAAGATAGCGGCGATAAGCACAGTTATTTAGAAAAGTATAATGAAGAATAATAAAGCGCGCGACAGTGAACAAAACTCACTGTCGGGCGCTTTATATTAGCGGTTGAAGGTATAATTGCCGGCAGAAAGTTTTTCGGTTTTGCCGCCAAGTTTAAGGGTAAAATCGTAGGGGGAATTTACGGTAAAGGTTTCAGGCGTATAGGAAACCGAAACGCCCAGTGTAGTAGCCTTTAGGTTATTTATTCCGTTTACGAATTTAGGTTCTACTATAACATCATTAAAACCAATAGAGCCAAGTCTTATGCCCGCAAGGTGTTTATAAAACCAAGCATCTACCGGACATCTAAAGTGGTGATTTAACGAAGCGTACATTGAAAAATGTTCAGGCAAGGTTGTAAGGCCGAGTTTTATCGAGCGAGCATAACCGTTTGGTTTATCGTTTATAACGGTATCGAAAAGTTCTTGAATTCCGCCATTTTCGCTAAGTACATCGAACACCATAACTAAACCATGACAACCCATTCTAAAGGCATAGCCGTTATCGATAAAGAGTTGCTTTAAGTCATTTATCGCAGCAGGAATTTCATCGGCGTTTAAGAACCCCGCATATATTGCGCAAGTAAGGGCGGTTTGATGTTGTACGGTAACCCTACCGTTTTTAACATACTGCGCTCTAAAATCTTTTTTAATATTTTCGGCTAGTTGTTTAAAGGGAGTAGCGTCTCGGCCAGTCGCTTCGGCCATTTCGGCCATCATAAGCGCATCGAGCATATAGTAGGTTGTGTCGGTAATTTGAATGGGGCACTTCTCCCCTTCGGGACCCCAGTCACCAAGACCGCAAGAAAGTAGATTGGTTTCACTAAGTGAGGCAAAATAGTTTAATGTTTTACACATATTTTCCCACATATCATCTACGATTTGCCTGTTGCCGGTATATTTAAAGGTTTGGTACGGGATATGGATTATTGCGCTATCCCAGTCGGGGCCGTTTGCAAAATTATATTCCCATGTTATATTAACGGTTGGAACAATGCCTGCAAGGCCACCACTTTCTAACTGGTCATCTTTGAATTTGAGCATCCATTCATAGAAAAGGCCATAGGCATCGAACCCAATATTGACTGCTTCGGCACTCATAAGAGCGTCACCCGTCCAGGGATTTTGTTCACGGTGGGGACAATCTACCAAAAAGCCGTGGGCGTTAGTTAGTACCGAACGAACAGAAGCGTTATGAATTGCGTTTATCATTTCGTTGTCGCACCAGAAGGAAGAAGTAACCTCTAAATCGGTATGGGTAACAATAGCTTCTATGCTTATAGTTTCGTATTCGCCTTCGACTTGAACATACTGAAAACCATGATAAGAAAAGTATTGTTCGAAGGTATCTTCGTTTCCGCTTAGAACAAATATATCAGCGTGGCCAAGCGGATGTGTTCCCGTTTTAACGGTAATGTTGTTGCGGTCGAGTTCACCGGTTTCGGCATTAAAACGTTCGGAATAAAGGACACGTATTTCGGTACCCTTTTCACCCTTAACCTTAACCTTTACGTGACCGCTTGTGTTTTCACCAAAATCGAAGATTTTTGGGGCTATTTCTTTACCCGCTAAAACTTGAAACTTTTTTATAGGCGGACAAATAGTTTGGCGAAGTTTACCGCCGGGAGATTTTGTAATTACTGCGTTCTCCCAGCCACTATCATCAAAATCGGGGACACACCAATCTTCAATATATAAATTTGCATCAATCTTTTCTCCGTGAAGTTTTGCGGAAAAGAGAATATGCGAATCAAAGGTTTTAAAAGAGGTGTTACTAACAATAGAGTCGGTAGTACCGTCGGTATAAACAATATCTAACTGGAGTAGTAATTTGTTTGTAGAGCGCCAAAAAAAAGCACCATCTGAGTAACCGTTATGGCCTACTATTGCGCCTATACGGTTAGCCCCAACAACCAATTTGTCGGTAACATCGTAAACATTATAGATTACCGTTTCACGATAGTTTGTGGGGTGGGTTGTTCTGGGGGTTTCAGCAATACGAGTGCCGTTTAAATAAAAATCTCCTTGGCCTAAACCTACAGCACTAAGGATTGCTTTTTTAACAGGCTTTAAAACCTTAAAGGTTTTAGCAAACATTGGACAGGGGCCTAAATTATCGGTTGAAGGGATTGACCAACGACCGTTTCCCCATTCGCATTTGGATATCCATTTAGCATTCTCAAACATAAAATCACTCCACATACATACATAAGCGTTTATTGTTGTTTTTATTGTAACATTTATTCCTTTTGTTTTCAACAAAAATAGGCTATAAATTTTAATATTATTAAAAC
>JAZODO010000042.1:0-5803 GCA_045597065.1 Acutalibacteraceae bacterium
AACGGCAGCAGTAATAACCTTAATGTCCGCAGTGGCTTTTTCGGAGAAAGTAATATCTTTGTCGTGAATTTCTTTTGCCGCTTCGGCAATATTTAAAGCGTGGTCGGAAATGCGTTCAATATCGCCTATACAGTGAAGAAGTTCTGTTACCGCTTTACTGTCTTGGGCAGAAATGTCATTTTCGGCAATTTTTACGAGATATGTACTTGTTTTATCTTCGTACTTATCGATAAGGGTTTCAAGTTCTACTACTTCGGCAAAAACGGCCGGGTCGAACCTTTCGATAAGGCTAGCGGCCTTATTATAACTATCGGCAGCAATTTCAGACATTTTGTCTACAAGTTCTTTACACTTTTCTACTGCGAAAGAGGGCATAGAAAGAAAACGGTCGTCGAGGGTTGCAAAAACGTCGATTTCCTTTTCGGCCTTTTTGCTTCTAACAGTTTTAATAGCAAGTTTTTCGATAAGGGAGCAGAAGGGCAATAAAATTACTGTAGAAATAATGTTAAATAAGGTATGAATAACAGCGATTTCGAAAGCGCCTACAGATTTAGTCATAAAGTCGAAACCGATAAAGGCATCGAGAGCATAGAAACCGCCGACAACAATTATAACGCCAATCATTTTAATATAAAGGCAGCTCATAGCAACACGTTTAGATTCGATATTGCCGGTTGCAGAAGAAATTATAGGAGTAATTGTAGTACCAATGTTTTGGCCTAAAATTACAGGAATAGCGGTTGCATAACTTATTGGGCAGGTAATGGCTAAAGCTTGTAAAACGCCTACCGAAGCCGAAGAAGACTGAATAATAGCGGTAAAGGCAGTACCAACTAAAATACCCATTATTGGGTTTTCAAACATTGTTAGAATGCTAGTAAAGGCGGCATTATCTTTAAGGCCTGACATAGCGCCGCTCATCATTTCCATACCGAACATTAGAATAGCAAAACCGATTAAAATAGAACCGGTATTCTTCTTTTTGTCGGATTTAGCGGCCATTATTAAAAGAAGACCGATAATTGCGAGAAGAGGGGTAAACGAAGAGGGTTTTAAAAGTTTAAAAAAAACTTCGGTTCCTTGAATATCACTGGTACTAAGCAACCAAGAAGTAACGGTTGTACCAATGTTAGCGCCCATAATAATGCTAATGGTTTGACCAAGCTTCATGATGCCCGAGTTTACGAAACCAACAAGCATAACCGTAGTTGCAGATGAAGATTGGATGATTGCGGTTACACCAAAGCCAAGCAAAAAGCCGAAAATTCTATTAGAGGTAAGACGAGAAAGAATTGATTCAAGTTTACCGCCGGCTAGCTTTTTAAGGCTTCCGCCCATTAGTTCCATTCCGTAAAGGAAGAGAGCAAGGCCACCGATTAGGGTTAAAATGGTAAAAATGTCCATAAAAGTCTCCTTTTTGTCATAATAAGACGAATGCTCTATTTGCTCGAATAATAACATATTTTGGGCATTTGTGCAATAAGTTTTTTGTTTTTTATTATTTGTGGCATAAAAACCTAAGTCTCATATAATGGGTTAGAAGTGCGACATGGCAGTTTGCCTGCGACTTCAATACTTATCAGGAGGTCTTTATATGGCTGATGCCACAAACAGAGGTTCAAATTATTCGGAATTTAAAGAGGCAGTATGTATAGATGCAGGCAAAGTTTTCGACTCCTGCTGTGATAGAGACTGTTTAGAAGATTTAAGGGTTTATTTTTGTGAAGAAGGTCAAGCGCTTATAGCCGAAGCAGTTAGCGTTAAGGTTCGCTCTGCAGAAGTGGCCGACGTTAAAATTAACCTTGAACCGGTTAATTTAAGCCGAGGCTATTATTCTTGCGATATTACATTTTTCTTTGTTGTTTCGGTAGACGTATACTCTGCTCCTTGCACCTGCCCCACCGAAATCAGAGGTATTGCTGTATTTAATAAAACGGTAGTTCTTTGCGGAGGAGAAGGAACCGTTCGCTCCTTTACAAACGAAGTTCCTTGCGGCGAATGTGCAGAATTTTGCGCAGGTAGAGGCGCCGCCCTACCCCGTTGCAACGTTCAGGTTGCAACCCCTATTGCCCTTTCTTCCAGAATTGGCCCCATAAACGGCGACGCTCCCGTTGTTATTCCCCCCTGTCTTTCGGAATATTTGGGCGGTTGTACCATTTCGGTAACACCAGAATCCCCGGTAGTTTACGTAACACTTGGCGTATTTTCTATTGTACAACTAATCAGAAACGTTCAGGTTTTAGTTCCTGTTTATGATTTTTGTATTCCCGAAAAGCAATGCGACTGCACAACCGACAGCCCTTGCGAAGTGTTTAGAAGAATAGAGTTCCCAACAAATGATTTCTTTCCCCAAAGCGGTTGCGGCACAAGTTGCGGATTCGGTAAAGGTTTAGAATAAAAAAAGTGAGATGCGAAAGCATCTCACTTTAAAACTATTTAAGCGCCGATATATCTAAATTTTCAAACCCATTAAAGAAGGGTTTAATAAGATTTATCATTTTATCTATTCCGCCTACCTCGTCGCTTTCGAAATTCAGGGGCATAACCGGGTCGTGAACGCTAAGGCGTAAAAGGAACCAACCGTAGGAAGTAGAAACTCGAAGACCTTCGCGGTTATCGGGGGCAACCTTAAAGAGTTTGGGTTTTGAGGTAACAAATTCTTCGAGGTCGGCAATAACTTTAAGTCCGTAGTCTTTAAAGTTTTCGGCAGTAATAGAGAAACGACATTCTCTTTCTTCGGCCGGGCATTTAAGGGTAGCAAGGGTTTTGTTTAAATCTCTTCCCTTACCAAGTTCTATTATAATTTTAGTAATAAGGTATGCGCCGTCGTCTAAAAAGTAGTTTTCTTTTAAAGCGGCATGACCCGAAGTTTCGATAGCGAGGGGGCAGTCGATACCCATATTACATAGTTCAACCGCTTTATCGATAACGTTTTTATAGCCGCGACGATAGCGGTAGTGTTTACAATTAAGGTCGTTTTCGATAAATTCGCGAAGACCGTCGGAAGTAACCGAGTCGGTAACTATGGTAGCGCCTTTACGGCCGTTTACCGCAATAATAGCAGCAAGCGCAATAAGGCGGTTACGGTTAATTTCTTTACCGGTAGAGTCTACACAACCTGCGCGGTCTACGTCGGTATCGAAAATAACGCCCAAATCGGCACCGCTTTCTATAACCGCTTCGGTAATACTTTTCATAGCTTCTTTATCTTCGGGGTTAGGAATATGGTTAGGGAACATACCGTTAGGGTCTAAATAACGGCTACCCGAAACATCAGCGCCAAGAGGGGCTAAAACCTTTTCGGCATAAAAGCCGCCAACACCGTTACCCGCATCTACTACAATATGATAGCCGCCAAGAGGTTTTTCTTCTTCTGTTTTACCAACCGCTTCGCAAATCTTTTTTCGAAGACCGGCGGCATAGATAGACATATAGTCTTTTTCTTCTACTACTGCGCCTTCAAATTTGGGGAAATTGCCGTTTTCGGCAATAGTAATAATTTCGGAAAGTTCTGCGCTTTCGAGCCCACCTTCGCGAACGAAAAATTTAAGGCCGTTTCGGTCGAAAGGATGGTGGCTTGCGGTAATTTGAATAGCACCGTGGGTAGAAAGGTCAACCGTAGTCATAAACATAGCGGGGGTAGAAGCAAGACCGCAGTTTATAATATGTACGCCAAGAGACGACATAGCCTCTATAACCTTGGCAGAAATTCTATCGGCAGAAATACGAGAATCATGACCTACGGCAAGTTTGAGTTCAGAGGGTTTTTTACCGTATTTTTCGGCTACGAAAAGAACAAAGGCCGAAGCGATATCGAAAACCGCTTGGTCGGTTAAATTTACGGTTTTACCGCCTAAATCGGAAGCAATTCCGCGTACGTCTGTACCGCTTTTAAGTTCTTTGTAGTTCATAAATTTCATCCTTTACATATTAAAATTTGCCGAAGAAAAAGTTTGCGGCAAAAAAACCAACTATTACTAAAACAAAGCCAATTATTGTTAAAAAGGCCGATTTTAAAATTAGTTTTAAAGTTTCGTTTTTTGAGTTCTTCGCCATATAGAACACCTCGTTTTTTAAAGTGTTCCCTTTAACCTTTTATTTATTACAACCCGTTTGGAGGTAGCCTATGACATATACGGTGCTTAAAGGCGACCGAATTAGAATTTCGCTTGAAAGGTTTGAGATGATTAAACTGTTCGGGTCGAAAGAAAAGATTTTAAACGGTTCCGGCAATACAAGAACCATTATAAAAATGCTACTAAAAAAGGCCGTAACCGATTTAGGTTTTAAAGCCGACACAAGCGGCGTTACCGTAGAAATTGTGGGGAACATTTCGGGAGGATGCGACCTTTATTTTATTAAAGAAAATAACCGATTTTCGGTTAAAAGCAAGGCTTTAAAGCCGGTTGTTTTCGAATTTAAAAGTTGCCAAGACGCCATTTTAGCGGCGCGCAAGTTTATTTTAAGCGAAAAGACCGGTATACTAACCCACTTTTTTAAAACCGAAAACGGATTTAGGCTTATAGCCCCAAAAGGGCTAACCAAAAAACAAATAAACCTTTTTGAGAGCTTTGCCCAAAAGGTTTATTTTTTAGATTTAGCCGTAGCACTGACAGAGGAATACGGCAAAGAATTAATTTTAAACAGCGCTGTTTTAACCCTTTCTAAATTTTAAAGGGAACGAATTTGTTTTACGGTTTCGGGAATGTTATCAGAAGAGAAAACATAGTTTCCTGCAACCAAAACGGTAGCGCCCGCTTCAACAGCCAGAGGAGTGGTTTCGGCATTTATACCACCGTCGATTTCTATTTCGATATTAAGGCCTTGGCGCATAGCTTCGGCTTTAAGAGCTTTAATTTTAGGTAGAGAATTCGGCATAAACTTTTGGCCGCCAAAACCGGGTTCTACCGACATTACAAGCACCATATCACAAAGGGGCAAAAACTCGAAAATTTCTTCGGGCTCGGTTTTAGGTTTAATGGCAAGGCAAGATTTACAGCCGAGAGCGCGAATTTCTTTTAAGGTTTCGGCAACGTCGGAGCCCGCTTCATAATGGAACCCGAGCCAATCGGAAACGGCGGCAAAATCTTTTATGTAGCGGTGGGGACGGTCTATCATAAGGTGAACATCTAAGGGAATATTAGTATGGGCCTTAATAGATTTAATAACGGGTACGCCAAAGGAGATATTCGGAACGAAAATACCGTCCATAACATCTAGATGGAGCATATCTACCCCCGATTCTTCGAACTCTTTAAGAACGTTTTTAAGGGTTAAAAAATCACTAGTTAAAACCGAAGGAGAAAGTTTAACCATAAGCCACCTCTAAAATACATACTTACTGAAATTATTATATAATAAAACCCCTTTCTTGTCAACGCTCACGCCCTACGGAACGTGAGCGAACAGAAAGGGGGTTTATTTTAACTTTTTAGTCGAGCGCTAAACCAAAATGAATATTTTTTGGCATTTTTAGGTTTTTTGAGGGTATAAGCATTGCAAAAGGGGTATTGCCCGAAAGGGTAAAAACGGCACTTTTAGTTTCTGTTGCAGAAAGAAGTTTATCGACACCGTTTTCGATTTTAGATATAAACTCTTTAACCCTTGGCGGAGTTTCGGTTAAATCGACCGCCGCCACTATATTTTCACCCCCGAAAAGGGTAAAAAACGAAAGGGCGTAGGGCATATTTTCCAGGGTTATGTGGGGGATATCTTTTAAAAGTTCTTCCCTTTTAGCGATATATTCCTCTTTAGTAATTTTTAAAAGAGGCGTAGCCGTTTTACTTAAAGAAATTTCTTTTTC
>JAZODO010000043.1:0-2674 GCA_045597065.1 Acutalibacteraceae bacterium
AAATACCGCCAACCTGTTTATCGTTTAAAACGCTTCCGCAAAGAAGCCCTATTCCTATATAAAGTAGCGAAATGGGCATAACAAGCAAAATAGCAACCAATAAATTTACCGTAACATTAAGCCCTAATATAATAGCAAAAACAAAGCAAACAATACTTTGCATTACCGCAATAGGTAAAATAGGTAGGGTATAACCTAAAATAAAATCTGCGGCCGAAAGGGGAGTAGTATAAAGCCTTTGTAAAAATAAACTGCTTCGGTCTTTAGAAATTATAACGGCCGAAAAAAGGCTCATAAAGGAAAGCCCAAAAACTGCAACACCGGGGGCAAGATGCTCAATTTCAAAAAGTGAAACCGGAATGTTCGCCTGTATTGCCGAAAGGAGTAATAAAAGTATTACCGGAAACCCTAGCCCGAAGAACAGGTTTATAGGGTCGCGTATAATTTCCTTTGCGTTTCTGGATGCAAAACTAAAAGTTCTCATTTTACTTAAACCCCCTTAACAATTTTAATAAACGCTTCTTCAAAGTTGTCGGTCCCTGTCGCCGATTTAATTTCGGCGGCGGTTCCAACCGTTAAAAGTTTTCCGTCTTTCATAATGCCTATTCTGTCCGAAAGGGCTTCGGCTTCGGCCATATAATGGGTTGTAAGTATAATGGTAACCTCGCCTTTAAGGGAGTTAATAATTTCCCATAAATCGCTTCGGGCTATTACGTCTAACCCAAGTGTAGGTTCGTCTAAAAATAAAATTTTAGGGCTTCCTATAAGGGCTAACGCTATACTAAGCCTTCTGGCATACCCGCCCGAAAGTTTACCTACCTTCTTTTTAGAAACTAAGTTTAGCCCAAGCAGGTTTAAAAGTTCGGCTATCTTTTTTTCTTTAACTTCGCCCTTTAGGCCATATATTCCGCACATAAGGTTTAGGTTTTCCAAAACGGTAAGCCCTGTTGCAACGGCCGTTTCCTGGGGCGATACGGCTATTAGCGGTTTAATATCGGCGCTCTCGTTTAGAATACTTTTACCCTCTAAAAATGCGTTTCCGCTATCGGGTAGAGTAAGGCAGGAAAGCATTTTAATAGTTGTAGATTTTCCCGCTCCGTTTACCCCTAAAAGCGAAAACAGTTCGCCCCTTTTTATTAGAAGGCTTAAATTATCTACCGCAACTGTGTCTTTATATTTTTTGGTTAAGTTTTCGGTTTTAATAGCAATCATCTTAGTCTACTCCATACTGTTTTTTAAGGCCTAAATAGGCGTCGGTCAACATTTGGCTAACAAGGCCTAGTTCTAAATTTAAAAACTCGGTTGCATACATAGTGGCAATCCCGTGAACAAAGGCCCACATTTCAAGGTGAAAAAGAGCGGTTTGCTCGGTCTCTAACCCCGTATTGTTTTTAACAAGAGATAACATATCGTTAAAGCTCTTTTCTTGGTTAAATTCGGGCATATCGTTCGTGTTTCGCATAAATAAAAACTTAAAAAGTTCCTTTTCCTCTTTCGCGAACTTAATGTAGGCCATACCGTTTGCCTTATAAATAGGGTATTCGCCCTTTTCGGTTTCGGCCCTTACAAAGTTTTCATATAAAATGTTAGCGTGGTTTGCAACATCTAACTGGAGTTCTTCCATAGAAGAAAAGTTCGAAAAAATAGGTTGGGTAGAACAACCTATTTTTGCCGCAATATCTCTTGCGTTTAAAGCCTTTATACCGTCCTTTTTAACAATGCCGAGAGCGGTTCTTATAATTTCTTCTTTTGTAATTTTTATGCTTGGCGGCATAAACTACACTCCTTATATTACGTTTGTTATATATCACTTGTTATTTTACAACACCGAGCCCCAAAAGTCAATAAAAGCATATAAACTTTAAATGCTTTTATTTAAATTGTTGCTATGTTATAATGTATAAGTAAACTTAATTTTTTTGCGCGCAAAGGCGCTATAAAAACGCTTTTAAGGAGAAATAGATGAATAAAACAAGGTGTAAGTGGTGTAACCTTAAAAATCCGTTATATATTGAGTACCACGATACCGAGTGGTGTCAGCGAAACTTTAGCGATACCTACCTATATGAAATGCTAATACTCGAAATCTTTGTAGCCGGCCTTTCCTTTGAATGTGTTTTAAATAAACGCGAAAATTTCAGAAAAGCCTTCGACAATTTCGATATAAATAAAGTAATTTCTTATGGTGATGATAAAATAAACCAACTTTTAAACAATAAGGGCATTATTCGGCATACCCTTAAAATAAATGCCGCAATAAATAACAGTAAGGTTTTTAAAAATATTGTTTTAGAGTTCGGCTCCTTTTACGCCTACCTTAAAACCTTTACAAATGGCGAAATAATTTTCGAAACCGATAAAACAACCAACAGTCTGTCAAACGCTATTTCAAAAGACCTTAAAAAACGCGGAATGAACTTTGTAGGGTCTACAACAATTTATTCCTACCTACAAGCGGTAGGCATTATCTATTCCCACGACAAAAATTGTTATATGTATAAAAACGGCTTGGAAGCATAACTTCCAAGCCGTTTAGTATTATTCTCTTTATTCCCACTCAATAGTGCCAACAGGCTTAGGTGTAAGGTCCATGAGAACGCGGTTAATGCCTTCTACCTCGCTTGTAATACGGTCGGTAATTTTATGAAGAACCGAGTAGGGGATTTCTTCAATA
>JAZODO010000044.1:0-6226 GCA_045597065.1 Acutalibacteraceae bacterium
CCCCTCAACCGTTTTAATGGATTGTATTCCCGCTAAAATAGCCGGAGTTAAAGAGCTTTGCATCACAACTCCCCCTATGCAAAACGGTAAGGTAAACCCTGTTATTTTAGCTGCCGCAAGTATTGCGGGAGCCGATAGAATTTTCAAAATCGGCGGCGCGCAAGCTATTGCAGCTTTAGCCTTTGGTACCGAAACTGTTCCTAAGGTAGATAAAATCGTAGGCCCCGGTAACGTATTTGTTGCCGAAGCAAAACGCCAGGTTTACGGTACCGTTTCTATCGATATGATAGCGGGTCCTAGTGAAATTTTAGTTATTGCAGACCAGTCTTGCAACCCTGCTTTCGTTGCGGCTGACCTTCTTTCCCAAGCTGAACACGATAAGCTCGCTTCTGCCGTTTTAGTTACTAACAGCGAAAGCCTTGCAAATAGCGTTCAAGCCGAAATCGAGCGTCAGGTTGCTCTTCTTCCTCGCGAAGAAATCGCCCGTACCTCTATCGATAATAACGGTAAAATCATTATTGTTGATTCTATCGATAAGGCTATAGAAATCAGTAACGAAATTGCCCCCGAACATTTAGAAGTTTGCGTAGATAATCCCTTCGATTATCTCGATAAAATTGAAAATGCGGGTTCTATTTTCCTTGGTAAAATGTGCCCTGAAGCGCTTGGCGACTATTTTTCGGGTACTAACCATACTCTGCCTACAAGCGGTACTGCAAGGTTTGCAAGCCCCTTATCGGTAGACGATTTTGTTAAAAAATCTGCCTATAGTTACTATACCCCCTCAGCTCTAGAAGAGGTGGCAGATAAGGTTGCCTTCTTTGCCGAAAAAGAAGGCCTTTCGGCACACGCAAGAAGTGCTACAATTCGTTTTGAAAAATAAAAGAGGTTTTAATTTTGAGTAAGTTTTTAAGCAGTAGGTTTTCCGCCCTAGAGCCCTATACTCCGGGCGAACAACCGCGCGATATGAAATATGTAAAACTTAATACTAACGAATCGCCATTTCCGCCTTCTAAAAAGGTTATAAAAGCGGTAAATTCTAGCGAGGTTTTAAAGCTTAACCTTTACCCTGACCCTACCGGAAAAGCGCTAATTTCTAAATTGGCGGCTACATACGGAGTAGGGGAAGAAAACGTTTTTATCTCTAACGGTTCCGACGATATTTTAAATTTTTCCTTTATGGCCTTTTGCGATAAAGAAAAAGGTGTTTGTTTCCCCGAAATTAGTTACGGTTTTTACGAAGTTTACGCTAAACTTTACGGGCTTGATTATAAAAAAATCCCTCTCCGCAGTGATTTTTCTATAAACCCCGAAAACTATTATTCTTCGGGTAAAACTGTCGTTATTGCAAACCCAAACGCGCCTACAGGTCTTACCCTTTCTGCTGCCGAAATAGAAGAAATACTTAAAACCAATAGCGATAGCGTAGTTATTATCGACGAAGCCTATGTCGATTTTGGCGCAGAATCCTGTGTTCAACTTACAAAACAGTACGAAAACCTAATCGTTGTTATGACCTACTCTAAATCTCGTAGTTTAGCGGGTGGTCGACTAGGTTTCGCTATTGCTAATAAAAACCTTATTGCCGACCTTAATACCATTAAGTATTCAACCAACCCTTATAATATAAACCGCTTAACAATGGCGGCAGGTATTGCCTCATTAGACAGTGCCGAATATTATAAAAAATGCAACCAAAACACAATAGAAGTTCGCGAATATACAAAAACTGAGCTAGAAAAACGCGGCTTTGTTTTAACCGACTCAAAGGCTAACTTCCTTTTCGCAAAACACCCTAAAATCGGGGGCGAAAAATACTATCTTGCCCTTAAATCTAAAGGCGTTTTAGTTCGCCATTTTGGTAGCGAAAAAATTAAAGATTATGTTCGAATTACTATTGGAACAAAATCCCAAATGGACCTGCTTCTTAAAACTACCGACCAAATACTCCGCGAGGTGTAATTATGAGAATAGCCGAAATTAAAAGAAAAACAGCCGAAACCGATATAACCTTAACCCTTAATTTAGATGGTGAAGGTAAAAGCGAAATAAATTCGGGTAACGGTTTTATGGACCATATGCTAACCCTTTTTGCAAAACACGGCCGTTTCGACCTTACAGTTTTATGTAATGGCGATACTAATGTCGACTTTCATCACTCGGCCGAAGATATCGGTATTTGCTTAGGTTTAGCTTTTAAAGATGCGCTAGGTGATATGAAGGGAATTTGTCGCTATGGCGACATTATTCTTCCTATGGATGAAACTCTAATTCTCTGCACAGCCGACCTATTAAACAATAATATTAAAGATGAAAACGTTATACTTTGCGCTACCGATATTTCGGGTAGAAGTTATTTAGGTTTCGACCTACCCCTACCTTCTAGCCGAGTAGGCGATTTCGATACCGAACTCGTAGAAGAGTTTTTAATTGCCTTTGTAAATAATGCAAAAATTACCCTTCACATAAAGGAACTTGCGGGCAAAAACACCCACCATATTATCGAAGGAACCTTTAAGGCTTTAGGTAGAACCCTCTCTAAAGCAGTAGGTATAAATGAAAAATTTAAAAACGATATTCCCTCCACAAAAGGAGTTCTTTAATGATAGCAATAATTGATTACGGAGTAGGTAACCTTTTTAGTCTTTCCTCCTCCTTTAAAAGTATTGGGGCAAACACCGTTGTTACGGGCGACCCCGAAGTAATTAAAAAGGCCGAAAAATTAGTCCTCCCCGGTGTTGGAGCGTTTAGTGATGCTGCCGCAAAACTTCGCGATTCGGGGCTTGATAAGATTATTATAGAAGAAGTAAAAAACGGCAAACCTTTACTTGGGATTTGCCTTGGAATGCAAATGCTTTTTACCGAAAGTTTAGAGTACGGTACCCATAAAGGGCTTGGTCTTATACCCGGTTCGGTAGTTCCTATGAAGGGGGTTGTTCCGGCCGAACTAAAGGTTCCCCATATTGGTTGGAACGGCCTTATTTTCCCCGAAAATAAGCCTAAAAGTAAAATTTTTAAATACCTAAATTCCGGCGACCATATGTATTTTGTTCATTCTTTTTATGCAACAAATTGCGAAGACTATGTTTCTTCTAAAACTGAATATGGCGCGCTTCTTACCGCTTCTGCTGAAAACGAAAACGTTTACGGCGTTCAGTTCCACCCTGAAAAAAGCGGAGAAAAAGGCCTTTTAATACTTAAAGCATTTTGCGAACTATAGAGGATAAGTTTTATGAATATTTTCCCTGCAATCGACCTTTTTAGCGGCAAAGCCGTTCGATTATTTAAGGGCGATTATAACCAAATGACAATTTATAGCGATGCTCCCGAAAAGGTTGCGCTCTACTTTAAAGAGTGCGGCGCCGAGTATATACATTTAGTAGATTTAGAGGGCGCTAAATCGGGCGAAACCCCCAACTTTGAAACTATTAGTAAAATTATTAAGGTTTCGGGTTTAAAGGCCGAAATCGGTGGAGGTATTCGTAGCGAAGAGGTTATCGAAAAATATATAAACGCCGGCGCATACCGCGTTATTTTAGGTACTGCGGCCGCTACAAACCCCGAATTCCTAGAAAAAGCGGTTAAAAAATATGGCGATAAAATTGCTGTTGGTTGCGACCTTTTAAATGGTAAGGTTGCTACAAAGGGTTGGACCGATACTACCAACGAAACGGGCGAAGAATTTTTTGCTCGCGCCCAAAAACTCGGTATCAAAACTGTTATTTGTACCGACATTAGTCGCGACGGCGCTATGAAAGGCACTAATTTAGACCTTTATAAAAACCTTTCCGAAAAATTTAGCATTAACATTATCGCATCGGGCGGTGTTACCGACATGTCCGATATTGAAAACCTTAACAAAATGGACATTTACGGAGCCATTTTAGGCAAAGCCATATACACAGGCAACATTAACCTTAAATCTGCAATAGAGGCTACAAAATAATGATAACTAAAAGAATAATCCCTTGTTTAGACGTAAAAGACGGTAGGGTAGTAAAGGGCGTAAACTTTCTAGGTTTGGCCGACGTTTCTTCCCCCGTAAAACTGGCCGAGTTTTATAGCCAAAACGGTGCTGACGAACTCGTTTTTTACGACATTACCGCTTCTAGCGACGGCCGTAAACTCTTTACCGAAATTTTAACCGAAGTTGCTTCTAAAATTTTTATTCCATTAACCGTTGGTGGCGGAATAAATACATTAGATGATTTCGATAGAGTGCTTAAATGCGGTGCCGATAAGGTAAGCGTAAATTCGGGCGCTATTAAAAACCCTAACCTTATTGCCGAGGCAGCTAAAAAATATGGCGACCAATGTGTTGTTCTTTCGTCCGATATTAAGCGAGTAAACGGTAAATTTACTCTTTTTGCAAAGGGCGGCCGAGAAAATACCGGTATCGACGCTATCGAATGGATAAAACGCGGAGCCGAAAACGGTGCGGGCGAAATAGTGGTAAACTCTATTGATACCGACGGTGTTAAAAATGGGTTCGACCTCGAAATGTTAGAGGCTGTATGTAATGTTGTAAACGTTCCGGTAATCGCTTCGGGCGGTGCCGGTAACATTGACCATTTTAAAACGCTATTCAATACCTTACCTAAGGTAGATGCGGGCCTTGCCGCCTCTATTTTCCACTTTGGAGAGGTAAGTATTAAAGACCTTAAAGAAGAACTTTATTTAAACGGAGTAAACGTTAGGAGATAGTTTATGTTAGATATAAATACCCTTAAATTCGACGAAAAAGGCTTAATTCCTGCAATAGTTGTAGACGCAACTTCTAAAAAGGTTTTAACCCTTGCCTATATGAATAAAGAAAGTTTAGAAATTTCGCTTAAAGAGCAAAAAACCTGTTTCTACTCCCGTTCAAGAAATGAACTTTGGAGAAAGGGCGAAACCTCGGGCAATTTTCAATATATTGTTAGCATTACTGCCGACTGTGATAATGACGCATTGGTTGTTTTAGTTAATAAAGACGGTCCCGCTTGCCATACGGGTACCGACTCTTGCTTTACTAAAACTGTTTTCGAAAGTGATACCAATTCGGCCTTTTCTATGGACGGACTTTATAACCTTTTAGTAGGCCGTAAAAACGATAAACCCGAAGGTTCTTATACTACCTATCTTTTCGAAAAGGGAATAGATAAAATCCTTAAAAAGGTAGGCGAAGAATGTACCGAAGTTATTATTGGCGCTAAATCTAACGATAAAGCCGAAACGGTTTACGAAATAGCCGACCTTGCTTACCACGTAATGGTTCTAATGGTTGAAATGGGAATTTCGGTAGACGATATTAAGGCCGAACTCGCTTCCCGTCATATAATCGACCATAAGGTTAAACAGCAGAAAATGACAAAATGATTTGTGACCTTCACACTCATACAAACTATTGCGATGGCGTGAATACTCCAAAGGAAATGCTGCTTTCTGCAATAGAAAAAGGCCTTAAAACCTACGGTTTTTCTTCCCATTCTTACCTGCCGTTCGACCCGTCTTGGAATATGTCGCCAACCGATGAAAAAGCCTATGTGGCCGAAGTAAAAGCCCTTCGCGAAGAATATAAAGATAAAATCGAAGTTTTACTCGGTACCGAATTTGACCTTTGCAGCAACGTAGATTTAAGTGGCTATGATTATGTTATTGGCTCTTGCCATAATGTAATAAAAGGCGGCGAATATCTTTCGGTAGACCATAGTGAAGAGGTTTATTTAAACATTGTGAACACTTATTACGAGGGCGACCATTACGCCTTTGTTAAAGACTATTTTTTAGCATTCAAACAGGCTGCCGAAATAGAAGAAATTACCTTTTTTGGCCACTTCGACCTTATAAATAAGTTTAATGGCGGTTTTAAGTATTTTGATGAAACTGACCCTCGCTATGTAAAACCTATGCTTTCTGCTCTGGAAAAACTTGCTAAAACGGGCAAACCATTCGAACTTAATACGGCCCATACCTTCCGACATAATAAAGATAAAGCTTCGGCTTCTTCTGTTTGTTGGCTTACCGCCCTTTTAAAAATGGGGGGCAAGGTTGTCGTTAATAGCGATGCTCACTCAAAGGACCGTATTGCCTACAACTTTGACAAAGCTGAAAAGCTGCTTAAAGATAGTGGTTTTAGCTCGGTTTTAACTCTTTCTAAAAACGGATTTTCCGAATATAAACTCTAACAAAAAACGCTCTACAAAATTTTGTAGAGCGTTTTTTGTTAGAGTTTATATTCGGAAAA
>JAZODO010000045.1:0-1515 GCA_045597065.1 Acutalibacteraceae bacterium
TCCCAAACTTCACCCAGTAAAAATCCGTTTTCGTCTTCGGTTTTTATAGCGGTTCGAATGTGGTCTAAAATAGAGTCGGGAAGTTCATCGGCAACATCTAATCGCCAACCCTTAACTCCGCGTTTCATCCAATATCGTATAACTCCGTTTTCGCCCGTAATATACTTGTCGAATTCGGGATTTTCTTCTACCGTTTCGGGTAACGTTTTAATGCCCCACCAAGAATGGTAGTCGTGGGGCCAATTATTAAATTTAAACCAGTTTTTATAAGGCGAATTTTGGTCTTTAAATGCGCCCCCTTCGCCATAACGGCCGGTCTTGTTAAAGTAGATACTATCGTCGCCCGTGTGAGAAAAAACGCCGTCTAAAATAACGCTGATTCCAAACTCTTCGGCCTTTTTACAAAGGTATTCAAGGTCGGCTTCATCCCCTAAATGAGGGTCTATTTTTAAGTAGTTTGCGGTATTATATCGGTGGTTAGAATGTGCTTCGAAAATGGGGTTTAGGTAAATACATGTAACCCCAAGCGAAGAAAGGTAAGGGAGTTTTTCGGCAACACCTAAAAGGTCGCCTCCGTAGTAGTCGTTCGAAAGGGAACAAGGGCCGTTGTTTTGGCGGTATTCGGGTTGCTTATACCAATCTTCTACAATAAAGCGGTCGGCTGGTATGTTTTCTTTCGGCCTTTTCGAAGAGTAAAACCTGTCGGGAAAAATTTGGTAAATAAGCCCCCCTTTAATCCAATCGGGGGTAGTATAATCTTTATCGTAACAGGTTAGTTGCCACCAGTTACCCTCGCGAGATACTAAACCTAAATTTTGTTCGTTTGCCGTAACGTGAAACTCGCCATATTCGCTGGTATAATAGAAAAAGTAGTAATAAAGCCCTTCGGTAAAACTTTGTTCTATTTCGTAAAATCTATACCCATCGAGCCAATCGCCCGGGGTCATTTTATACGACTGTGGGTTTTCTCCGTCGCGCCTAATACAAAAATAAGCGTCGAAAACCTTGGCGTCGGCATGTAGCAAAAGCCGTAGCTTCAAGCTTTCGCCCGAAGCCACAGCTCCAAATTTAGATTTATATAAACAGTTTCTCGAATCAAATGGGTAATACACTTAAAATTTCTCCAAAAACTTATTTAATAGATTTAAGGCCCCAAATATCGCGAGCATAATCTGCAATAGAACGGTCGGCCGCAAAGATTCCCGAAGCCGCAATGTTGTTAAGCGACATTGCGTTCCAGGTAGCCTTATCGGCATAAAGCTCGTCAACCTTACTATGTGCGGCGCAGTAGTCGGCAAAGTCGGCCGATGCCATATAAAAGTCTACGTTTGTAAGGGTTCTGTAAATGTTTTCAAAAGAATTTCCGTTAATTCCGCCGCCTATAAAGTCTAAACAAGCCTTAAGGTCGGCGTTGTTTGCAATATAGGGTGCAGGGCTGTAACCGCTTTTGCGAAGCGCCATAACTTCGGGGGTACGCATACCGAAAATAACAATGTTATCGTCGCCAACCGCTTC
>JAZODO010000046.1:0-6801 GCA_045597065.1 Acutalibacteraceae bacterium
GAATTACCGCTACTGTCGGCGCCGTTGCTAAACAAAACATCTTAAACATTTTGCCTATAATGGCTTTAATTACAATAAATTTGGGAGTTTTTAATTTATTCCCGTTACCCGCGCTCGATGGCGGAAGAATTTTATTTATTCTATTCGAAATTATAACCCGTAAGCCCGTACCCCAAAAATATGAAGGTTTAATCCATACTGTGGGTATTGTGCTGCTATTAGGGCTTATGTTAATTATTACGGCTAAAGATATAATTGCGCTTTTTGTGGGGTGAAATAATTGTTTTCAAACGATAAAACTAAACAGGTAAAAGCAGGTAATCTTTTAATCGGTGGCGGAGCTCCCGTTTCTATTCAGTCTATGCTTTGCGCCAAGGCCTCCGATATTGAGGGTAATATTCTTCAAGCAAAAAGGCTAGAAGAAGCGGGTTGCGAAATCATAAGAGTTTCTGTACCCGACATAAATGCCGTTCGCCTTATTTCCGCCCTTAAGGAAAACGTTTCGGTTCCAATAGTTGCCGACATCCATTTCGACTATAAACTTGCCCTCGAAAGTGTTGCCGCAGGAGTAGATAAGGTTAGAATAAACCCCGGAAATATCGGCTCCGACGATAAGGTTAAAGCGGTTGCTAACGCTTGTAAGGCGGCTGGGGTTCCTATTAGAATAGGTGTTAATTCGGGTTCGCTCGAAAAAAACATTCTTGCTAAATACGGTTCGCCAACCCCCCAAGCAATGGTTGAAAGCGGCCTTTATCATATTTCGCTACTCGAAAAGTTCGATTTTGACGACATAGTTTTATCCCTTAAATCTTCTAATACTAAACGTATGTACGATTCCTACGTTTTAGCGGCAGAAAAATGTAAATACCCCTTACATTTAGGCGTAACCGAAGCGGGAACCGAACGTATGGGTGTTATTAAATCTGCGGCCGGGGTAGGGGGTCTTCTCCTTCGCGGAATAGGCGCTACTATTCGTATCTCTTTAACCGACGACCCCGTTTTAGAGGTTAAAGCCGCTAAAGATTTGCTTAAAGCTATCGGCCTTAGAAACGATGGTATTAAGTTTGTGTCTTGCCCAACTTGCGGCAGAACAAGTATCGACCTTATCGGTCTTGCAAAAGCGGCAGAAGAACGCTTTTCAAATATAGATAAAAATATTACGGTTGCAATTATGGGTTGCGCCGTAAATGGCCCCGGCGAAGCTCGCGAAGCCGATTTGGGCATAGCAGGCGGCGACGGTTGCGGCCTACTTTTCAGTAAAGGCGAAATTCTTAGAAAAGTGCCCGAAGACAAACTGCTCGACGCCCTTTATGAAGAAATACTAAAGTTTGGAGATTAAAATGTTACATACCTTAAAGGAAATTTTCGGTCAAGATATATGTGATACACTTAAAGACCCGTCTATTGGCGGAATCTTTGTTTGCGGTTGTGATTTAGACTGTGAGACCAGAAAACTTTCTTTAACAATTAAAAGCGATACATACATTAAATCTTCGGCTATTTTAAATTTAAAACAGGTTTTAACCAAGGCGCTGGAACTAAAAGATATAAATCTTTTGGTTCGGTTTTCTAAAGATTCTTTTTGTGTATCTTCTTGTAAAGATATTTCGTCCGAAATTTGTCGCAAATCGGCAATGCTTAACGGATATTTTAATAAGGCTGAATACTCTTTAAAAGATAACAAGGTAATAATCGATTTAAAATTTGGCGGCCTAGACGTAATTGAGAACAGTAACTTTAAAAAACAGTTTTTAGCAATCGCTAAATGTGATTACGATATAGACCTTTCGGTAGAATTCTCCGGAATAACCGAAACCGCCGAAATTTTACCTCCTCCGCCCGAAGAGGGTATGCCGATTATTAAAAAACAACCTAAAACAGAAGCGGCTCTAAAATCGGACGAACCCGAAAAGGTTTACGACTATGTTCCCGAAAACGGGCTACCCGTTTATCTCGAAAGCGCTAAACTATTTTATGGCAGAAACCTCAATACCAAAACTAAACCTATGATAGAGGTTACCGAACAAGACGAAAGAATTTCTTGTTGGGGTGAAGTTTTCGGTTTAGATGTTAGAACCATTAAAACCAAAAGAGGGCCTTCTAATGTTTTAGAGTTCTCTTTTTCCGACCATACTAATTCGCTTACAGCCAGTATGTTTGTCGACCCGTCCGAAATGGACAAGTTTGCCCCCCTTAAAAACGGTAAATTTATTCTTTTAAACGGCCGCTATGAGTTCGACAACTATAAAAAAGAGTTTATTGTAAAACCAACCGCCATAGCATCCCTTAAACCTTATACCGAAACCGACGACTACGAAGGTCTAAAACGTGTTGAATTACACTGTCATACCAATATGTCGGCTAAAGATGCCGTAAGTTCCGGTGGCGACATTGTAAATCAAGCCTATAAATGGGGCCATAAAGCCGTAGCAATAACCGACCACGGTGTTGTTCAGTCCTATCCCGCTGCCGCCGCTGCGGTTAGTGATATTCGTAAAAAAGGCGGAGAGTTTAAGGTTATTTATGGCGTTGAATCCTATTTTGTAGACGATATTAAATATGGAACCGATTTTTCTACCCTTTATAAACAAGGCAAGGTTAATCACCAAATTATTTTGGTTAAAAATCTGGTTGGCCTTAAAAACTTATATCAACTTGTTTCAACCGCCCACCTTAATAATTTCTTTAAACGCCCGATAACCCTTAAAAGCGAACTAAACAAGTTCCGCGAAGGCCTTATTATAGGAAGCGCATGTGAACAAGGCGAACTTTATAAGGCGGTTGTCGAAGGTAGGTCCGATGCCGAACTCGACGAAATCGCATCCTACTACGATTATTTAGAAATCCAACCTCTCGGTAATAACGAGTTTATGGTTAGAGAATCTTCTAAACCCGATAAACGTAACGAAAAAACAGGGGAGATAACCCCCAACAAATTCCGTCACGTTAAAAGTTTAGAAGTTATTAAAGACTTTAACCGTAAAATCGTAGAAGTGGCCGATAGGCTGGGTAAACCCGTTGTTGCTACGGGCGATGTTCACTTCCTTAAAAAGGAAGATGAAATAATTAGAAAAATTCTAATGGCCGGCCAAAATTACGACGATTTTGACAACCAAGCGCCCCTATATCTTAAAACAACTAAAGAAATGCTTGCCGACTTTGACTATTTTGGCGAGCGTGCAAAAGAGTTTGTTATAGACAACCCTAATAAAATTGCCGATATGATAGATGGCGACGTTATTCCCGTACCTAAAGGAAACTATCCCCCCGTAATCGAAGGCTCCGACCAACTCCTTCGCGATATATGTTGGGATAACGCCCATAAAATATATGGCGAAAAGGTTCCCGAAATTGTTGAAAAGCGTCTTGAAAAGGAACTTAATTCTATTATCAATAACGGCTTTTCTATAATGTATATTTCGGCCCAAAAACTTGTTGCGTTTAGCGAAGAAAACGGCTATCTCGTAGGTTCGCGTGGTTCGGTTGGTTCTTCATTTGTTGCTACTATGGCAGGTATTTCCGAAGTAAACCCACTAGCGCCCCACTACGTTTGCCCTAAATGTTGTTATAGTCAGTTTTTTACCGATGGTAGCGTAGGTTCGGGCTTCGACCTTCCCGAAAAGGCTTGCCCCAACTGTAATACTATGCTTCACCGCGATGGCCACGATATCCCCTTCGAAACCTTCCTGGGCTTTAAGGGCGATAAAGTCCCTGATATCGACCTTAACTTTTCGGATGAATTCCAAACCCAGGTACAAAAATATACCGAAACCCTTTTCGGTAGCGAAAACGTATTTAAAGCAGGTACTATTTCTACCGTGGCCGAAAAAACCGCATTTGGTTTTTCGAAGGCCTATGCCGAAAAGAAGGGTATAATCCTCTCCAATGCAGAGCTTAATCGCCTTGCGGGTAAGGTTGAAAAGGCAAAAATTAAACAAACAACGGGCCAACACCCTGCGGGAATGATAGTTGTTCCTAGAGATAAAACTATTTATGATTTCTGTCCCGTTCAGCACCCTGCCGACGACGTAAAGTCAGACATTATTACTACTCATTTCGACTTCCATTCTATTCATGATACAATTTTAAAACTCGACGAACTCGGCCACGTTATTCCTACTACCTATAAATATTTAGAAGAATATTCGGGAATACCCGTTAGCGAAGTTTCGATGAGCGACCCTAAAGTTTATAGCCTCTTTACTTCTACCAAGGCGCTGGGTGTAGAACCCGAAGCTATCGACTCTGCTACGGGTACCTACTGTATTCCCGAATTTGGTACTTCCTTTGTTAGAGGAATGCTTCGCGACTGTAAACCTAAAAACTTTTCCGACCTACTTCAAATTTCGGGCCTTTCTCACGGTGAAGATGTTTATCTAGGCAATGCTAAAGACCTTATCGATAAAAAGATATGTACCATTTCCGAGGTTATCGGAACCCGTGATAATATAATGGTTTACCTAATACACCGGGGAATGGAAGAGGGAAGAGCCTTTAAAATTACCGAAACGGTTCGTAAAGGCCTTGTTGCTAAGGGTAAGGTAGCTAAAGAAGAATGGGCCGCAATGGAAGACGATATGCGTAAGGTCGGCGTACCCGAATGGTATATCGAATCTTGCGGAAAAATTAAATATATGTTCCCTAAAGCCCACGCTGCGGCATACGTTACTGCTGCAATAAGGGTTGGTTGGTATAAGGTTTATAAACCTATAGAGTTTTATTGCGCGTATTTTACCGCTCGCCCCGAAGACGTAGACGTTGAAACCGTTTTAAAAGGTCAAGGCGCGGTTAAAAACTATATTCGCAACATTAAACTTAAAGGTAAAGAAGCTACTAAAAAGGAACTCGATGTATTTGAAAATATGCTAATCTTTAACGAAATGTTTGAACGAGGTTTAGAAGTTCTTCCTATCGACCTTCATAAATCTCATTCAAGAAAATACCTGGTTGAAGATGGTAAAATGCGTTTACCCTTTGGCGCCTTAGGCGGAGTAGGGGAAAAAGCGGCCGATGCGCTATATGAAGCGGCTCAATCGGGAAACTACCTTTCTAAAGAAGAGTTCCAAACCATGGCTGGTGTTTCTAAAACAATTATTCAAACCCTTTCCGATATGGGTGTTCTCGATG
Source organism: Acutalibacteraceae bacterium (assembly GCA_045597065.1). Lineage (GTDB taxonomy): Bacteria > Bacillota > Clostridia > Oscillospirales > Acutalibacteraceae > SFWF01. The sequence goes on from JAZODO010000046.1 coordinate 5,128, forward strand.
AATTGCCCGATACCAACCAAATGACACTATTTTAAGCAATATGCACAAAACAAACCGCGTTCTTTTATTAAAACTATCTAAAAAAGGTTACACAAACGCTTAAAAGGTTGCAATTTTGTAACTTTTGGGTATAATAGTTAAGGTGTTCGTAACAAACATGTAACCTTTTTGAAAGGATTGATAGTTATTAAGGACGCGGTTATCTCATTTATTGAGAAGATTAAAAGCGCCGAAAAACTTCATAAGATTATTGCCGTTTGCTTGGCTGCAGCTGTTGTTCTTATAATTACTGTAGCTTCTTTAGGGGTTAAGATTACCTTTAACGTTAAAAGTAACGGTGAAGTTTTAGCCAACATTAACAGCACTTCTGTTTATAACGAGGCTATGGAAAAGGCACTAGGTGTTGTAGGGCTCGAAAAGTTCGAAAAAAACGAAACCTATGTTGTACCTACCTTTTCTATTAGTAAAGAATTCGACAGCGTAGACTCTGTTTGTGATGCAATACTTTCTAACTCTTCCGAAGTTTATAGCGGCTATGTTCTAACCGTTGAAAACGAAAAGTTAGCATACCTTACCGACAGAACCGAACTCGATAAGGCTATAAACGCTCGTCTTTCTGCCTTTAACATAGAAAATGCAGAATGTAAAAATAGTTTTGCTAAAAACCTTCAGGTAACTGCTGCCTATTTTTCTGTAGATTCCGCTTCTAACATATCAGACGCTGTAAATCAAATCAACAAATTAGACGTTGTAACCGTTGCAACAACTAAAGAAATTGTTGATGTTAGTTTTAACACTAAAACCAGAAAAGACTCTTCTAAATATGCAGGTTATGAAAAGGTTATAACCAAGGGCGTAAACGGCCAAACCGAAAGGGTAGAAAAGATTACCTATTTAAACGGTGAAGCATCTAACGACTCTGTGGTTGTTGAAACTGTTATTAAAGAACCTGTTACCGAAGTAATAATCGTAGGTACAAAAAATGCTTACGTTACTTCTACTCCTAAAAACGCTGCCGCTTCAGGCTTTAAATGGCCTTTAGAAATCCGTGGTACCCTTACTTCTTATTGGGGCGACGGTAGAAATCACGGCGGTATCGATATCGGCGTTCCTACCGGTACTAAGGTAGTTGCCGTTAAGGCAGGAACCGTAGTAGAGGCTCGTTATGCCAGCGACTATGGTTACTACGTTACTATCGACCACGGTAATGGCGTTAAAACGAAATACGCTCATAATAGCCAAAATGTTGTTGAGGTAGGCCAAAAGGTAAAAGGTGGCCAGGTTATTGCTCTTTCGGGTAATACAGGCCGTTCAACAGGCCCCCATCTCCACTTCGAAGTTATCATTAACGGTAACCGTGTAAACCCCGGTAAATATATTAGATTATAATTTTAAACTGCGCTAATTATTTAGCGCAGTTTTTTTGTTCCTTTTATACTTTTTGTTGTGTAAAATCGTATAGTTAAACTTGACTATTATACCATATATGGTGTATAATATAACCATCTATCTACAAGGAGTAATGTTTGTGGCAAAAACAGTTAAGGAATACGGAAACGACAGTATAACTCAGCTTAAAGGCCCCGACCAGGTGCGTTTGCGTCCTGCGGTAATCTTTGGGTCCGACGGTCTCGAAGGCTGTGAGCATTCTGTCTTTGAAATTATTTCAAACTC
>JAZODO010000047.1:0-2257 GCA_045597065.1 Acutalibacteraceae bacterium
AGCAAGATAAATTTCGGAATCAGTATGGCCCATTCTGCCAACAAAGTTACGGTTAGTAGTAGCAACCGCTCTTTCGCCTGCGGCAAGAATTCCCATATGACCACCAAGACAAGGACCACAAGTAGGAGTAGAAACTGCCGCACCTGCTTCGATAAAGATTTTAAGTAGGCCCATTTCCATAGCGTCGAGATAAACCTTTTGGGTAGCAGGAATAACAATACAGCGTACGTTTTCGGCAACCTTTTTACCCTTCATAATTTCGGCAGCGGCAACAAGGTCTTCAAGGCGACCGTTAGTGCAAGAACCGATAACTACTTGGTCGATTTTAATGCTGCCCGAATCTTTTGCTAAGTGGGTATTTTCGGGAAGATGGGGGTAAGAAACGGTAGATTTAATTTCGCTTAAATCTATAACGTATTCTTGGTCGTAAACGGCATCGTCATCGGCCTTAAATACGGTAGGTTTACGGGTAGAATGTTCGGCAACATACTTTAAAGTTTCTTCATCTACTTCAAAAATACCGTTTTTAGCGCCTGCTTCGATAGCCATATTAGCCATACAAAGGCGGTCGGCCATAGAAAGGCTTTTAACGCCTTCGCCCGTAAATTCCATAGAACGGTAAAGAGCGCCATCAACGCCTATCATACCGATTATATGAAGTATTACGTCTTTACCCGAAACATATTTGTTAAGTTTTCCTTTAAGGGTAAATTTAATAGCCGAAGGAACCTTAAACCAAGCTTTTCCTGTTGCCATTCCGCAGGCCATATCGGTAGAACCAACGCCGGTAGAAAAAGCACCAAGTGCGCCATAAGTACAGGTGTGAGAGTCGGCCCCGATTACAACGTCGCCCGAAACTACAAGACCTTTTTCGGGAAGAAGAGCGTGTTCTATACCCATTTGGCCAACATCGTAAAAATGTTCTATATTTTGTTCGCCACAAAAATTACGACACATTTTACATTGTTCGGCCGCTTTAATGTCTTTATTAGGGGCAAAATGGTCCATAACCATTGTTACCTTTTTATTATCGAAAACCTTGTCTATTCCGAGTTTATTATATTCGGAAATAGCAACGGGTGAAGTAATGTCGTTACCAAGCACAAGGTCTAAATTAACGAGAATAAGTTCCCCTGCTTCTACCTTTTCGGCTCCACAGTGGGCTGCTAAAACCTTTTGGGTCATTGTCATTCCCATAAGAAATCTCCTTTAGATAAAATGTTTAAAAACTATTGCATAAGTTTGTTAATTGCATTTAAGTAGGCCATAATACCTGCTTCGATAATGTCGGTAGAAAGGCCTCTGCCAGAGTAGGTTTTACCGCCACTTTGAAGTTTAAGAGTAACTTCGCCTAAAGTATCTTGGCCTTCGGAAACAGCGCTGATATTAAATTTATCGAGCACGTGTTCGGGAGGCATAACGATTTTATCGATAGCGGCATAAAGAGCGTCGATAGCACCATCGCCAAGGCTTTTTTGTTCGAAGAATTCGTCTTCGTGTTTAAGGCAAATAGAAGAACAAACGCCAACCTTACCCATAGTTTTAACGTCGAACGAAACGAGTTTATACTTTCCGTCGATAACTTCGGTATTAGAAACCAGAGCTTCTATATCTCCGTCGGTAACGGTTTTCTTTTTATCGCAAAGTTCTTTAAAGCGAGTAAATGCATCTACAATTTGGTCATCATTAAGTTCATAACCAAGTTCTTTAAGTCTTTCAGAGAAAGCGTGTTTACCCGAATGTTTACCTAAAACCATTTGGTTAGTTTGAATACCAACCGATTCGGGAGTCATAATTTCGTAGGTAGACTTATTAGCAAGAACGCCGTGTTGATGAATACCCGATTCATGAGCAAAGGCGTTAGCGCCAACAATAGGCTTATTGTTAGCGGCCGACTGACCGATAATGTTATAAACAAGTTTACTCGTTCTGTAAATTTGTTTAGTATCGATTCTTGGAAGTTCGCCATAAAGGTCGGGGCGGGTATGCATAGCCATTACAACCTCTTCGAGCGAGGTATTACCCGCGCGTTCGCCAAGACCGTTTACGGTACATTCGATTTGAAGAGCGCCGCCAAGTACGCCGCCTAAAGCGTTAGCAACCGCCATACCAAGGTCGTTATGACAATGAACCGAGAATTCTACCTTATCGGAGTTTGGAACGTTCTTAATAAGGTATTCTATCATAGCGCGCATTTCGTTAGGAGTTGTATAACCAACGGTATCGGGGATATTAAGTACCTTTGCGCCGTTTTTAA
>JAZODO010000048.1:0-5409 GCA_045597065.1 Acutalibacteraceae bacterium
AGGCACCGAATCTGACCCAATCCTTATTACCAACCCCGGTGAACTTGCCCTTGCGGTTAAGTCGGGCGGTAACGGTAAATACTATCAGCTTACCTGTGATATTTACTTAAATAAAGTTAAAGACGCTAACGGCGAGTTTTCTGACAGCTGGGCCGCTTCGGCTATAAACATTTGGGACTTCAACACTTCCTTTAGCGGAACTATTGATGGTAACGGTAATATTATTTACGGTTTATATGCTAATTCCAGCAATAGTGTTGGTCTTGTAGCCAAAGCCACTCGTAACGGAGCTAACTTTAAAAAGCTTGGTATCCGTTATGCTAATATTACCTCTGCAAATGGCGGCGGTGCGTTTGTTGGCTTAATTGATGAATACAACGGAAACGCATCCTTTTCTCAATGTTTTGTAGACGATACCGTTGTTATCAGAGCAAAATATGCTGCAGGTTTTGTAGGTTATATGGCCAGACAGGACGAAGGCGCATTTGTAAACATTGATAACTGTTATTCGTTTGCAGATACTAACACAACCGACGGACGCTGTTTTGGTAAATTCGTAACCGGTTATAACGGCAAATGGCAGATTACAAACAGTTATGCTATCGGTCAGGTTTCTCACTCTGCCGGTAATAACGCTTACGTGTCTAAAGTTGAAAATGCATTTAAAACCTCTTACGGTACCGAAGCTGCAGACGATAATGCAGGAACAAACGATTGGACAGTAGTATCCCGTCTCGACATGGTTGGCTCTAAAGCTACAACTTCTATGTCTACCTTAGATTATACAAATATTTGGGTGGCTAAGGATGGAATGACTCCTGTTTTACAAGTATTTGGCAATAAGGTTGATATTGTAGAAAAGCCTCTTGAAGATGGAAACGGCGTTTGGACCGGTGTAATTGCAGGTTCTTTTGCAGACGATAGCGAAGGCACCGAATCCGACCCCATTCTTATTCAAAACGCAGGTGAACTTGCATTTATGATTAAGTCTGGCGGCGGCGGAAAGTATTATCAACTTACCAAAGACATCTACCTAAACGATATTTCGTATAAGGGTTGGATGTTAAACAGAGATGGTAAAAATAAAGTTTGGTTAACCGACTATAAGTTTAGCGGCACTCTTGACGGTAACGGAAATATCGTTTACGGTATTTGGTACCCCGATACCACAACCTCTCATGCAGGACTTATTCCTCAAATCGGTTCTACTGCAACTACTATTAAGAATCTTGGCGTTCGCCATGCCCACATTGTTACTACCGGTAAAGGTGGCGGCCTTGTAGGCTTAAACGAAAGCGGCGAAATGCTTACTGTTGAACAGTGCTTTGTAGACGAAACCGTTTCTGTAACCGCAGATGATGCCGGTGGTTTAATCGGTCAGTCTATAAGAAAATACAGCATTAACCCCGTAACCATTAAAAACTGTTATTCTAAGGCAAAACTTTCTGGTGAAAAAATAGGCCATATCTTTGGTCAGGCTTATAACAGTACATGGACAGCCGAAGGTTTCTATGGCGTAGGAGCACAGCTCTTCTTTGCTAACGGTGCTAGCAGAGTATCTCTCTCTGACAAAGACGCATCTGAAGTTTATAAAAATCTCTACTCCAGTGTTGCCGGCAGCGGTTGGACTGCAGATAAGTGGACCCAAGTTGCTATTGCCGAAATGTATGGAGACAGCGCTAAAAACAGCATGAGCGGCCTCTTTGGCACCTCTTCCGGCAGCGGCAGCAGTGGCGGAAGCTGGTGGGAAGACCTATTTGGCGGCTTATTCCCCGGTTCCGGCTCAGGTTCCGGTTCCAGCACTCCCGCTGTTTGGGTTACAGTAGACGAAGGAACACCTATTCTTAAAATCTTCGAAGGCAAGATTGACGGTAAAGATATCGACGTTTCTCTTGATTCTATTATGTATGACAGCGGAACCGGTACTAAAGATGACCCCTATGTTATTAAAACCGTTGAACAATTTAGATTCCTTGTAGAAAGTGATTCTACCGCAGGCAAGTACTATATACTCGCAAACGACATTTACGTTAATGATACTACCAACCCCAACTGGAAAGATACCGCAGAAACTTGGTACACAAACAACATTTCTGCACGCTTTGCAGGACATCTTGAAGGTAACGGTTATGCAGTTCACGGTATTTATGTAAATGAAACTCCTATTACCGACCGCGAAGACCTTAACGCAAATAACATTGTAGGTTTATTTAACTATGCTGAAGGCGGCGCTGTTATCAGAAACTTACACCTTCGCGACTCTTTCATTTCCGGTAAGGGTATTGTAGGCGGTATTGTTGGCCGTACCTATGGTGATGGTAGCGTTCCCGTTACTATCGAAGGCTGTTCGGTTGACGAATCTGTAACCCTTATAGGCTTCGACCTTGGCGGTATGGTAGGCGTTATTCCTAGCAGCACCGGCGCACCCGTAAACCTTTACTTCTCTTACGTTTCTGCTAACATTACTGGTTACGGCGATTATGTCGGCGGTCTATTTGGTGACTCTTACTTATGGCCTGCTTCTAACTACATTTACAACTGCTATATGACAAGCGGTAAGGCTACTCGTGATAACCGTGCAAACGTTAAAGATAGCCAGTGTGTTTACGGTACAGTTGCTACCGATTCAATGTACTTTAATACCGATGTAATTAAGTTAGAAGATATGTACGGCCATAACGCCCGTAACACAATGTACGGACTTAAGTGGGACGATGTTTGGTATACCGAAGAAGGCAAAACACCTCAACTTAAGGTTGTTCCCGAAGGACTCAATCCCATTAAGTATGATAGCGGTGTTGTAGGCCGCGTTTGGATGGGCTTCTTCGCAGAACACTATGCAGGCGGTACCGGTACCAAAGATGACCCCTACATTATCGAAACTCCCGAACAATTAGCACTTCTTTGTAGAAACGGCGGTTCTACCAAAGACACCTACTACAAGATTACTGCCGACCTTAAACTTAACGATACTACCAAAGCTAACTGGCAGAGCACAGCTAAACAATGGTTTGTTAACAACAACCTGTTTGTTGGTAAGTTAGATGGTGGCTATCATATTGTTACCGGCCTTTACTTCAACACTGTAGACGGCGTTCACTGCGGTCTGTTCGGTGGTATGAGTGAACACGGTGTAATCGAAAAACTCGGTATCGACGATTCTTACATTTCTAACGAAGCAAAAGATAAGAGCCTTACCTATGCATCTGCATTTGTTGGCCTTATCCACAACTATGATGGTGACGGTTCTGCTTCTGTTGAGTGGACCGGAACTATGGACACTGCTCCCTTGTTTAGAGAATGTTTCGTTGGTCCTAACGTAACCATTAAGGGTAGCACCGTTGGCGGCTTCGCAGCCGGTGGTGGTGCAGGTCTTAGAATTTACGACTGCTACGCAGTTCCGATTATTCCTTCCTACACCTATAGAGGCGGCGCCTTCTTAGGCGACTTCTGGCAAGGTTACGAATCTTACATTGATATGAAGCGTTGCTATGGTTCTACCCCCGACCGCGAACAAATCGGCGGCGGCGGTACTAAGTACCAAGAACCTATCGGACAATCTCGTTACGAAAACGTTTATGTTGACGGCAAGCCCAACGATAAGATTACCGTTGTTTCCTCTTCGCTTTATGGTATGCAAGACGAACGCGCCCTAAATCTTATGAAGGGTCTCGACTTCGAAAACGTTTGGATGATCGTTGAAAACGGTACCCCCGTACTCCGCGGTTATGCTAACGCAGCACAGTATTCTAACACTCGTGAACCTCAAAAGGTTGCAATTAAGTTTGTAACAGGCGACGACGCTTCTCAACACGAACCTATCTATGGTTACCCCTTAGGTACCAAGGTAGACGTTAGCACCTTCCCCACACCTACCCGTTACGGTTATGAATTTGTTGCTTGGCACATGTTCGACACCTGCGACTATGAAGTAAATCTTGAAGTATTCCCCAACTATGACTGTGAAGTTTATCCTGAATGGAAAATTAAGGGCTTTACTCAAGATTTCGAAGGTAATATTGATACAGACTACGATATTAACGAGGGCGCAGAAGTGTTTAAGCCCGGTATGTTAGGATATAATCCAAAATATATTCACTCCGGTCTAAAATCAATGCACGTTCGCCCCGATAGCGAAATCGCTCCAAGATTCCTTGTTGGATACGAGACTATGCTTGAGGTTGGTCAGCAGTATGACATCAACTTCTGGATGTGCGCTAAGGAAGAAGGCGCTGCCGGCGTTATTGAAATCCTTCACGCTCTATACGGCGACGTTAACGATACTATTGTTGGCGCCGAAGCCGTAGGATTTGAAAACCTTAAAGAAGGCGAATGGGTTCAGTACAGAATTACATTTACCGCTAATGCTCCCTATATTGTCTTTAGAACAACTAAGGGCGTAGAACTCTTCTTCGACGACTTCCATATTGTACCTCTTGGAACTAAGGGTGAACTTGGCGACATCGACGGATTTAATCCCGACGAAATCGTAGACGAACCCGAAGATGAAGATTGGGAAGACGATGAATGGGAAGACGACGAATGGTCTGACGACGAAGAGTGGGAAGACGATGAATGGTCTGACGAAGATGAATGGGAAGACGACGATTCTGAAGATGAAGACGATGACGATGACGATGACGAAACTACCGTTATCCCCGGTGGTTCACAAGTTATCACTAAGGTTCTAAACCTTGGCATCTTAGGCTACGGAATACTTGCTCTTGCCGCACTACTTCTTCTAGCGCTTATCGCTATAATCGTAATTCTTATTGTTGTTGCAGTTAAAGGAAAGAAGGAAGCAAAAGCAGCCGCAGCTCTTGAAGCAGCAGCCGTAGTTACCGAAATTCCCGAAACAACAGAAGAATAATTTCTAATTTTTCCTAAATTAAATGGGCGCACCATCATTCGATGGTGCGCCTTGTTTTATAATATTTAAAAAGCAGAAGGGATAAGGAGTCATACTCTAAAGGACAGTAAAAAAGGATGCGTAGAAATTCTACACATCCTTTTCATTTTGTCTTACACCGTAACAAGCAGGACATTTGTGCGTCAAATGTTACTTGTTAGAAGAACCTAAAGCCCTTTTAACTATCTCAAAAGAAGTGATATTGTGAGACAGGTCTCACAGTGATATTTTTGATAAATCAAAAGTGATATTGAAACCTCTCGGTTTCAGTGATATTTTATTCGCCTACAAACTGCCAAAGGCAATATCACTCGCCTTTGGCGAATAAAACTGGGGTTGTATCCTTACGGATACAACCCCTAACGAGCAGTTTTTTTCTTTAGATATCAAGGGTATAAAGTCCGCCCTCGCAATTGCTGAAATAGCAGGTTTCACCGTCAAATTCAATCATTTCCGGCTCATACCAAAGCCCTATGGGACGAAGCACTATATGCTCTTCT
>JAZODO010000049.1:0-3970 GCA_045597065.1 Acutalibacteraceae bacterium
TCGGTAAAAGAAAATACCGCCCCGAAGAAATTCTCCCCGAAAACCAAGTTGGTATTATAAACGGCCTTGCCTGGACAAGCGTTGGCGGCGAACTAATGCAACTTGAAGTTTCGGTTATGGAAGGTAGCGGTAAAATAGAGCTTACGGGTTCTTTGGGCGACGTTATGAAAGAATCGGCTCGAGCTGCTGTTTCCTTTGTTCGCGCAAACGCCGAAGTTTACGGAATAGATTCAAGTTTTTATAAAACTAAAGACATTCATATTCACGCTACCGAAAATGCCGTTCCTAAAGATGGCCCCAGCGCAGGCGTTACTATAACAACCGCCCTAATTTCGGCCCTAACCAATATGCCTGTTCGCCGCGATATAGCTATGACGGGCGAAGTTACAATCAAGGGTAGGGTACTTGCAATAGGCGGCCTTAAAGAAAAAACTATGGCAGCCTATCGTGCAGGAGTAAAAACCGTATTTATTCCTAAGGCTAATGAACCCGACCTTGCCGAACTCGACAAAACCGTTTTAGCAAATATCGAATTTATTGTTGCCGAAAAGGTAGAAACAATTATAGAAGGCGCTCTTTGCGGTGCTTTTGCAAAAAGCGAAGAAAGGTTTAACCCAAATTTAGAGTATACTGCCACTAGCACCAGAATAAGCCAGTAGGAGAGTTTTTATGAACTTTAATAACGCCTTTTTCGAAAAGGCTTTCGGAACCTTTGAACAACTAACCGAGTCCGACCTTCCCGAATTTTGTTTTTCGGGGCGCTCAAATGTTGGCAAATCTTCCCTAATAAACAAACTTACCAACCGAAAAAGCCTAGCCAGAGTAAGCGGAAAACCCGGTAAAACCGTAACCATAAACTTTTATAGGGCCGATAATCTCCGCATAGTCGACCTACCAGGTTACGGCTACGCTAAGGTTCCCTTTGCCGAACGCACTCGTTGGTCCGACCTAATGGAAGGCTACTTTAAATCGGGCCGAAATATAAAATGTGTTTTCGCCCTTGTAGATATGCGCCACCCTGCTACCGATTTCGATATTTCAATGCTCGAATTTATGCAGGCTATGGACATACCTTATCACATAGTTTTAACCAAAAGTGATAAACTAAATAAAACCGAATACGCTAACCGCCTAAATGCCGTAAATGAAGAACTTTACGGTTTTATAGATAACTGTGAAATAATTCCTTTCTCGTCTCAAACGGGCGAGGGAGTATCAAAACTTCAAGAAATAATCGAAAATTTAAGAGGTTAAAAATGTTAAATAATAGATTTGGCGTAAACGAAAAGGGTAATTTAACCCTTGGTGGAGTAGATACCGTAGAACTCGCAAACACCTACGGTACCCCTCTTTACGTTATGGATGAAAACGATATAAGAAATAATTGCCGAGAGTTTAAAGGTGCTTTCGATAAATATTACGGAGGAAACGCCCGCGTATATTTTGCGAGTAAGGCCTTTTCCTGCAAGGAAATGTACCGCATTGTAAATAGTGAAATGCTTTGTACCGACGTAGTTTCCGGCGGCGAACTTTATACCGCCTTGTCGGTTGGATTTCCTGCCGAAAAAATAGGGTTCCACGGTAATAACAAAACCCCCGAAGAACTATCCCTTGCCCTTGAAAGCAACGTTGGAAGAATAATTGTAGATAACATTTATGAACTTCATAATCTCAACGCTATTGCAAAAGATAAAAATAAGGTTCAAAAAATTCTTTTACGTATTAAACCCGGTATCGATTGCCATACCCACGACTATGTAAAAACAGGCCAAATCGACTGTAAGTTCGGTTTCGCCCTTGAAAATGGCGAAGCGGTTAAAGCCGTAGAAGAAGTTTTAAAAATGGAAAATGTCGAACTTGTGGGAATCCATTGCCATATCGGTTCTCAAATATTCGAAACCCAACCTTTTGTAGACGCTGCGGATATTATGGTTGCTTTGGCAAAGAATATAAAAGACACCTTTGGTATCACTTTAAGCGAAATTAACTTTGGCGGCGGCTATGGTGTAAAATATCTCGAAACCGATAAGCCCGTTTCTAAAGATGAAAGTATTCGTCTGCTTTGCGAAGCGGTTAAGTCCGCTTGTAAAACCTACGAATTTCCTTTACCCGCTCTTTCTATCGAACCGGGTCGGTCCATTGTCGGCGATGCTAATTTAACTTTATACAAAATCGGTGTAGTTAAAAACATCGAAAACGTTCGAACCTATGTATCAATAGATGGCGGTATGGGCGATAACCCCCGTTATGCCCTCTATAATGCAGAATACGAGGTAGTTGTTGCGAATAAGGCTAATAAGCCTCGCGATTTTGTTGCTACTATTGCGGGTAAATGTTGCGAAAGCGGCGACCTTATTCAAGAACACACTAAAATCCAACCCCCCGAAGTAGGGGACACCCTTGCGGTTCTAACTACCGGCGCTTACAATTATTCAATGGCAAGTAACTATAACCGAATTCCCCGTCCGGCTGCGGTAATGATTAAGGACGGCGAATCTCGCGTTATTATTCAACGTGAAACCTATGAAGATATAATTTCAAAGGATATTTAGTATGATAGACTTTAAAAGTCCCAATCTTTCCGACTACAAAAAATTCGCCCCCTTCTTTTTTGATGAGGGCGAACTTTCTTGTGAAATGAATTTTATAAGTATCTACGTTTGGAAAAGGGTTTACGGAAACGAATTTTATGCCGACGATAAAACCCTAATTTTTAAAAGCAAAAACGACGAGGGTAACGGCTACGTTTTCTCGCTCCCTTATGGCGACCTCGAGTATGGTATGAACCTGATTTTCGCCTACTGTAAAGAAAAGGGAATAGCCCCAAACCTTTGGACAAGCCAAGGCGCCAGACTTGAAAAATTCAAAAAACTTTATAGTGATAAATATACCTTTATTCCCGAACGAGATAACTTCGACTATATTTATAAAAGGGAAGACCTAGCCACTTTAAGCGGTAAAAAGTACCATTCTAAACGTAACCATTTATCTAACTTTTCTAAAAAATATAATTGGAGTTACGAACCCCTTTCGGCCGAAAATTTAAACGAATTTCTAGCCTTTTCCGATAAGTGGTATTTAGATAAGGGAATAGAACAAGACAGCGGTCTTAAAGTCGAAAAAAAGGCTCTTGGCGAAATCCTTTTGTCAGATACAGGTATAAACTATAAAGGCGCTTTAATTAAGGTAGAAGATAGGGTAGTGGCCATAACGCTGGGCTCTCCTATAAACTCTTTTACCTTCGATATTCATTATGAAAAGGCCGATAAAGATTTTAAAGGGGCCTATGCCCTTATTAACCGCGAATTTGCTCTTCGTGAACTTGTGGGTTATACCTATATAAACCGCGAAGATGATTTAGGTATAGAAGGTCTTCGAAAGGCCAAACTTTCATATAAACCTGAAATAATTCTCGAAAAATATAGTTTAATTTATAAGGGAGAATAAAGTGGAACTTAAAGAACAGGCTTTAAATCTTTATAAAATCGCCTTCCCGAGCGACCCTGCCGACTTTGCTGCTGATTTTATAAACCGTTTTTTTGAAAATTCTTGCCTTTATACAGTAAAAGATAAAAAAATAGTAAGTATGCTCTTTTTATTAAACGCCAATATAAATTTTAGCGGTAAAATCTATGGCGCTTACTACCTTTATGCCGCTGCAACCCACCCCGATTTTAGAAATTCCGGCCTTATGGCAAACCTTATTGAAAAGGCAAAAGAAAAATGTGATTTAGAAGGTAAAATTTTAGTTACAAAACCTGCCGAAACATCGCTTTATTCCTACTATAAAAGGTTCGGCTTTGAAACCGCATTTTTTGTCGAAGAAAAAGAAATTTCTTTAAATAAAACGGCTACTCCTCTTTTAAAAATTACTAAAAAAGAGTATATAGAAAAAAGGGAAGAACTTTTAAAAGATACCCCCCACATAACTCTGGAAAATATGCCCTACGCCCTTTCGTTTTTTACCCTT
>JAZODO010000050.1:0-4670 GCA_045597065.1 Acutalibacteraceae bacterium
CCACCGCTTACAACGCAGACAATAGAATGGCCCATAGGCTCAAGCACGCTTAAAAATTCTTCTTTATCAAAAGAATCAATATCGGTTTTTGCATTCATTAATTGCAGGATAAATTCGGTGCAATAGCCGTATTCCATTACACTATCAGGGCCAAAGTTTATTGCGACATTATTATTTTCTTCTAAATTAGTATCAAAGACTTCCATCTCATCTACCGATACGCCACAAAGGTATGAGTAAATACCTTCGAAGAAGCAAACGAGACCTGCCGCCCCACTATCTACAACACCTGCTTCTTTTAAAACGGGTAATAATTGCGGGGTTTTAGCGAGCGTTTGTTTCATATTTTCAAGCAAGGCTTCAATGCCTAACTTAAAATCTGAAAAGCGGTTCTGATTTTGTTCTAAAAAGTCGGCCGCTTCGCGAATTACCGTTAAAATAGTACCTTCGGTAGGAACCATTATAGAATTGTACGCATCTTCTTGGGCACAACGAAAAGCTAAAGTTAAATCGTTAAAACAAATTTCAGTTTTTTGATTTAACCCTCTTGCAAAGCCGCTCATAAATTGTGAAAAAATAACGCCAGAATTGCCTCGTGCATTAAGTAAAACCGACTGCGCAACCGACTGGGTATATTCATTAACATTTATACTTTGGGTTGCCATAGAAAGGCCGCCGCCACAGGTGTGTACCATATTTGTTCCTGTATCACCATCGGGCACAGGAAATACATTTAAATCGTTTATTATGGTAACATTTTTCTTTAAATTACTATAACCTGCAACAAAAAGGCTATTAAGGGTTTTACCATCTATAAACTGTTGCATTTTTATTCATTCCCCTCAATTAGTACTTCCTTTCCGAAAGTAAACGCGATAACGGTGCCGGGACCAACAGATGCTCCAACAATAGGACCAATGTATCCTAAAATAACCTCTTTAAATTGGGCTTTCTTTAAAATTTCTTCTTTTAAAAGTTCTGCTTCTTCTAAACAGTCGGCATGGCTAATTAGAAGGGTGTCGTAAACGCCATTGGCAGCATCAACAATATGGTCGGCAATAGCTACACGAGCATTAACGCGACCCTTTACTTTTTTATAAGCGTAATTTTGACCACATCTGTCGGAAATAATGATAGGCTTTACACCAAAAAGATTACCAAAAAAGGCCTTAGACGCTTTTACTCGGCCAGCACGCGAAAGGTATTCCATACTTTCGACTGTTCCGCACTGATTAACATTTAAGCGAATATCTTCAATATGTTTAGCAGTTTCGGTAACCGAAAGACCGTTTGCTCGCATTTTTGAAGCTTCGATTAAAAGATAACCTTGGCCTAAAGAACTAATTAAAGAATCTATACAACAAATTTCCGCTTCGGGAAATTCTGTTTTTAGTTCTTCTGCTACCTTGTTCGCTACATTGATAGAAGCCGAAAGAGCCGAAGAACAAGAAATATAAAGAACGTCTTTACCGTTTACAAGTTGTTCTTTAAAAGCGCTATAATAAATATTTTTAGGCACCTGTGTTGTGAAAACACGCTTGCCGTTTCGCATAATGTCGTAGTGTTTTTTAGACTTTTCACAGTCCCAATCTAAAGATGCCGGAAACTCAACATCATCGACTGTAAAATTCATAGCAACATATTCAATTTGAAAATGTTCGCGCAATTCTTTGCTTAAATCACAAGTAGAATCGCCAAAAATAACAAATTCACGCATATAATACTCCTAAAATTACTTTTGACCTTCGATAATTTTATTCATAATTCCTTTTTCAACAGAAAAATCGGAACTGATTTCGTTACCCCAATAAAAAGCTGCACACAAGCCCGGGCCAATAGAAGCGCCGCAAGACATTCCAACAGAACTTATGATTACTTCTTTAGGATTAAACTTTTCAATAATTAAATCTTTTAAAACTTCTGCCGCGGCTTCACGATTAGAATGGGCAACAAAAATAATTTGGTCTTCGGGGTTTACAATAGTTTTTTCAATATACTTAATAATAGCATCAAAAGCCTGTTTTTTACCCTTAAATTTACCTAATACTTCGGATAAACCAAAGCGATTAAAATCGGCAGCAGGGTTAATGCCGACAAGCGTACCAAAAAAGGCTTTAAAGTTAGAAATTCTACCCGTTTTACAAAGAAAGAACAAATCATCCATAGTTCCGCACTGATGGAGTCTGTGTTTATTGTTTTCAATATATTCTGCCGTTTCTTCTATTGAAAAACCTTGGTCGCGTTTAAGCGCAGCTTCAATAACCAACATAGAAAGTGCGGTAGAATAACGCAACGAGTCGACACAAATAATTTTTCTTTCGGGGTATTTTAAAAGTAACTGATTTTTAACAAGCTCAAAGGTTTGAAAAGTACCCGAAAGAGCCGAAGAAAGGGTTATAGACAATATGTCTTTTCCTGCTTCTAAATATTTTTCATAAACCTTAATTATTTCTCCTGTCGTTGCGCAGCCAGAACGATAGGTAACTTTTTTATCTTTCATAGATTCGAAAAATTCGTTTGGATTATAAACTTCCCAATCTATGTCGGCAACAATTGACGTACCATCCGGCAAATAGACAATACTATGTATATAATCATCTATTCCGAAGCGTTCACGCAAAGGTTTTATTAGGTCACACGAAGCGTCGGGAATAATAACAAAATCGGACATGTATTTCCTCCAAAAAACACTAATAAATATACTATTCTATTATAACATAAAACCCCCTTTTTTCAACATTTTTTTACCTTTTTTATATTTTTATAGAAATGAATGAAAACATATGATATAATTAGTAAAAAATTACGGAAGGAAACGCCTTTTTTATGTTAGTTGTTTTAATTATTTTACTTGTTTTTCTTATAGGGCTTATTCCTATGTTTGCTTATACTTTACCTATTTCTAAAAAGGTTTATCACGAACAACTGGTTAAAACCGACTCCAAAAAATGGGGGCGTACCTGTTCTGCTCCCGAAAACGAAGAACAACTTGAAATGTGGAACGAAGGGGTAAAATGGGCTAAAGAAAACGGCGACTACATAAAAGAAGTAGAAATAGAAAACGACGGGCTTAAACTATATGGCGAATATTTCGATTTTGGTTATGACAGATGTGTAATCATAATTCCGGGTAGATGCGAATGTTTAATGTATTCCTACTATTTTGCCCCCCCTTATAAAAAAGCGGGGTTTAACGTTTTAGTGATTGATACACGTTGCCACGGTAAAAGCGAAGGCGTTTATAACTCAATAGGCGTTAAGGAATCCGGCGACGTTCTTGCTTGGTCTAAACTTATGAACACCAAATATAACAACAAACAAGTTTGGTATCACGGAATATGTATTGGTACTGCTTCGGCCATTTTTGCTATAACCAGCAAAAACTGCCCCGAATATGTAAAGGGCTTTGTAACCGAAGGTTGTTTTGTTACCTTTAGAGAAACCTTTAAACAACATATGATTGCCGAAAAACGCCCGTTATTCCCCGTTTTAGATTTAGTTATGCTTCACATAAACTCCTATAACAAAATAAACGTATACAGAGATACTCCAATAAGAAAAATTAAAAAGATTAAAAAAGATGCTCGAGTATTGTTTCTATACGGCGAAAAAGACATTTTTTCGCTACCCGAAAAATCTAAAAAACTATTTAATGCTTGTTCTGCCGGCGATAAAAAACTAGTTTGGTTTTCTAAGGGCGGTCATTCTCATTTAAGAATTAACAACACTGAAAAATACGATAACGCCATTATCGATTTCTTTAAAGGTAATGAGCATGAAAAATAAAAAATATGTTGTTTTTAGTATAGATGTAGAATCTTTTACCGACACAGAATGTGTTAAAAATTCTAATCAAAACGTTAGTATTGATTTATTAGATGGATTTGATGAATATATTAAAATCCTTGATAAACACGATATAAAAGGAACACTCTTTACGGTTGGCATTCTTGCTAAAAGTATAGAAAAAAAGCTTAAAAATTGCGTTAGAAATGGGCATGAACTAGCTCTCCACAACTATATTCACGAAGCCCCGGCAGACATAAAACCGACCGAGTTTAAAAGTAATCTTTTAAGGGTTAAAAATGAACTATCAAACATTTTTTCTACCGAAATTTCGGGTTTTCGCGCCCCGTTTTTTAATATGGATAAAAAACATTTGGAAATAATTAAAGATTTAGGCTTTAAATATGATTCTAGCTTTTTAAACTTTTCTCCCGCAAGACATAACCTTCTTCTTGATTTATGCAACTTTAATGAGGTTTCTAAAAACATATATTTAAGCGATAACTTTTTTGAATTTGGAGTTCCTGTTCGAAAAATACTAGGGTTGCCCTACCCTATTTCGGGCGGCGGTTATATAAGACTCGGTCCTTGGCCGATTATTAAAAGACTAATTAAAGATTATTTAAAAAAGAACGAATATTACGTTTTTTATTTACACCCGTTTGAACTTACTAAAAAAAAAGTTCCCTATTTAAAAAATTTAAAATGGTATGATAAATTTTATTTAAAACAAGGCATTAAAAATTACGCTAACAATATAGAAGAACTAATTTTAATTTTAAAAGATTTAGGCTATAACTTTGTTACGTTTAACGAACTTGCCAACATAATAAAAAATAAAAAAACTGAGTTTTAAAACTCAGTTTTTTTATTTTTTATTATGT
>JAZODO010000051.1:0-3105 GCA_045597065.1 Acutalibacteraceae bacterium
AAATCAAAATAAGGGTTTGGGCTTAGCCCTTGGTAGCATTTGTACATACAAATGCGATGCTGGTTCTTCTATCCGAAAGGAGAGAAATTTTTGTGAACGTAACTGAGCATTATGATAAACTAATTGATGAAAATAATGACCCCGTATATGATGCTGAACCCTTGAAAGAATATATGAACAAGTGGGACGGTCAGGTGTTTATTGATGCAATGAAACTTGATAAACATAAAACGGTCTTGGAAATCGGTATTGGTACAGGAAGACTTGCATTAAAAACTGCGCCGTTATGTAAGAATTTTTTTGGTGTTGATATATCTCCAAAAACAATAGGAAGAGCCACTCGAAACTTATCGCAATATCAAAATGTAGAACTCATATGCGCTGATTTTATAACTTGTGATTTTGGTACCGCTTTTGATGTTATATATTCTTCGTTAACTTTTATGCACATACAGGCAAAACAAGAATGTATCAATAAAGTATATTCTTTGTTAAAACCCAAAGGATATTTCATTTTATCCATTGATAAAAATCAAAACGAGTATATAGATTATGGGGACAGAAAAATCAAGATATATCCCGATAAACTTGATGATATAAAGGAATATTTTATAATTTCCGGTCTAACACTATCAGATTGTATAGAAACAGAATTTGCATACATTTTTGTTGGTTTGAAACCATAGAAAAAGCCGATAGATTCAAAAACGAATCTATCGGCTTTAAACATCCTTATGAGAAGCACCCTTTTTGCCTTCTCTTTAAAATTAGTTAATTCTTCCGTAAAGGGGTAGGTCGGGGGCGTCTTTCTTGGGTTCGCGGTTAGGGTCGGACACTACGGCAGTTTGGGGTTTAGAGCCTCTGCGGCCGCCTCTACGGTCGGATTGACGAGCGGGGCGTTTATCGCCGCCTTCGGGGCTAATTACAACCCTTCTTCCGCTTCCTTCGCCAATAGAGTTAGAAACTACGCCTTCGATTTCTTGAACAGCGGTATGAATAATACGGCGTTCATAAGGGTTCATAGGTTCTAAGGTTTTGCTACGGCCGGAAGATACAACCTGAGCCGAAACGCGCTTTGCAAGAGAAATTAAGGTTTGTTCACGCTTTTCGCGGTAGTTACCAATATTAAGGGTTACCTTTTGGTAGCCGTTTCCGGTATTAGCGGCAAGGCTGGTAAGGTATTGTAAAGCGTCGAGAGTTTCGCCTCTACGGCCAATTACAACGCCAAGTTTATCGCCGCCAAGATTAAGGTAAATGGAGTTGTTTTCTTCGGCAGCTTCTACTGTAACGTTTTCGCAACCGAGTTTTGTCATAACGTCTTTAATATAGGTAGCGGCCTTAAAAGCGCTGCTTTCGGGGTTTAGTTCTTCGGCAGGAACGAGTTTAAGTTCTACTGCGGGAGCTTCTACCTTTTCTTCGGCCTTTTTCTCTACCTTTTTTTCTGCCTTTTCGGCCTTTTTAGGAGCCTTTTTTTCGGCCTTTTTTTCGGCCTTCTTTTCGGGCTTAGGGTCGGGTAGTTCAACAAAAGCACGAACCTTTGCCATAGAGCCGCCGAAAAGACCTAAAGTTTTCTTTTTAAAGTCGGATACTACTTCAATTTTAATATCGTCTTCGTTTTTAAGGTTATTATGAATTATAAGACCCTCTTTAGCGGCCGCAGTCGCTTCTAAAAGGTCGTTTCCTTCGCCAATATATTCTTTAATCAAGGAAATTGCCTTCTTTCTATTTGTCCGACTCTACGCTTTTGTCGGAAACACGTTTTGTTATAAACTTTTGTTCTTCGTTATATACTGCAACAATATCTTTTGCGCGTTCTACGGCAAGCATTTTTTGAGGGCCATAGAAATATTGGAGCGCAAGTTGAATTCCGCCTGCGATAAGGCTGGAGCAAACCCAATAGAAGCCAACGCCCGCAGGAACGCTAAATCCGATAAATAGGGAGATAAGAGGCATAGAAAGCATCATAAAGCCCATATTAGGAGCGTCGGGGTTAGTTTTCTTTTGCATTTTCATAGAAAGCACAGAGGTTAGCATTTGGGCGGCAAAAGCCATAATAGGAATAAGCCAAACGTGTTGATAGTTTTCTATAATGTTAATGCTGAATTTAGGGGTTTGGGTTAAATCGATAAAACCGAAAAGGTTAAAGTCGATATTTTCGATACCGCTTAAAATTTCGGGGGAAGAAACTTCGCCGCCGCTTACTGCCTTGATAATTGAAAGTTCACGAAGGTTTTCGGCAATTTTTGAATATTCGGGTAATGCCTTAATGCTTTCCCAAACGCTATCGATAGTTTCGGGAGAAACCGCCTTCATAAGATAGGTAATAGGTTTGGTTACAAGGTAGTAGATAGATAACATAATGGGCATACGAATAAGAAGAGGAAGGCAACCACCCGACATAGAAACATTTTCTTCTTGATAGAGTTTTTGCATTTCCTGGCTATAACGTTGCTTATCGTTGCCATATTTCTTTTTAAGTTCGTCGAGCTTTGGTTTAACGCGTAATTGGTTAACCGAAGCCTTTTGGCTTTTAATGCTAAGAGGAATTAAAGCCAAGTTAATAAAGATAGTAAATACAAATACCGCAGCGGCAAAAGAACCACCAAATATATTAGAAAAGAAACCTAATATATAACTAAGCGGTACGTTTATAATTTCAAAAAGTGCATTAAACATTTATTCACCATTCGGGTTTTCTTTTATTTTATGGAAAACCGTATGTCTTTTATTTTTATTTGTTTTAGGTGGAACCGGGTCGTACCCGCCTTTACATAAAGGATGACACCTAAGAAGCCTACATATTGCTAAAACGGAACCCTTTATAGCCCCGTGAACCTTTATTGCCTCTATTGCGTAGGCCGAGCAAGTGGGCGAAAAGCGGCAACAAGGAAGTTTGGTTGGCGATATACAGCGCCTATAAAACCTTATTAGGAATATAAGAATTTTACTCATTTTCGTTTAAAAGGCCGGCCTCGCGAAATACCTTTTCCATAGAGGCGGCAACCTGTGTGCTCTTTAAAGAGAGCAACCTGGTACGGGCAACGAGCACAAAGTCGTAGTCAACATTTAATTTACCCACAGTTTCGGCAAAAGCGGCTGTGAGCA
>JAZODO010000052.1:0-8689 GCA_045597065.1 Acutalibacteraceae bacterium
GTTTCGTCCATATCTTCGCGGTCAATTTGAAGAGAACGAGCGCGGTCCATAGACATTGTATAGGACGAGTTAGAAACGGTAACAGCCCCGTTTGCGAAGCCGCCCGCGCGGTCGTAGTTGGCTAAACCTTCAAACTCTACATCGGGAATAATAACGGTTTTTGCGCCCACAAAACGGGTGCGAAGAGCGTTGTCGGCAAAAAAGGCGGTAGCGCTCTTTGCTTCGAAAACGCGGTCGAGTTCGGCAGAATAAATTTCGGCCGAAGCAATAGAATTAATAGACATATTTTTCTCCTTTAAATTTTAATTTATCTGCCCCAAACGCCCTTTAAAAATTCGGCGTCGGCGGCGGTGGTTTTTGTCCCGCAGGACAGCGAACCAAGGCTTTGATTTTGCGCCATATTTTGGCGAATCTCTTCTTCGTTTGCGGCAACCCTTTGCCTATGGTTATACAGAAGATACTCAAATAACAGTCCTGTTCCTTTTAGTTCTGCGGCCGTTTTGACCTCTTCGGGTATATCTTCGGCTTTAAGGTTTGGAAATTCGGCGAAAAGTTCTTCGCGGCGGCTTTGGGATTTAGGTTCTTCGGCTTCGAGTACCTTTTTCGCCATTTCGGCATCGCCGCCGCACTTTTTAGTAAGTTCGGTTAGCTTTTCGTTTTCTTTTTGAGCGCAAAGGTTGTTTATAAATTCTTTAACCGAAAGGCCTTCGGCATTAGATAGTTCCTTAAGCCTTTTAAAGTCGGCTTCGATAAGGTCGAACTTTAAACCCTTTTGCGCCATTGTTGCCGCTTCGCTAAGGTTTAGTTTTTTAATCTCTTTATTAAACTTAACCTCAACAAAGGTTGAATTTTCGGGCTCTAAGTTTGGTGTGGTATCCTCCTTTTCGGGCGGTAAATTTTCTCTTCCGAGTTCTGGTTGGCCCGAAAGAGTTTCATTTACGGTTTCCTGCATTTAATTCATCCTTTCAAAATTTAATTATGTAAAACGAGGGCGGCCTCGGTTCACTCGGTATCGGCTGGGTCGTAGTACAAAAAATAGGAAATATCGCTTTGTACCGACTTAGACCTTTTGTTTTTTAGTTGGGTTTTTGGTCTTTTTTGTTTGGTACGTCCCTTTAGGTTGAACCCTAATATGAAACCTAAAAGGGCGGCTAAAATAATAAACAGTTTTATAAATCCCACTCTCCTTTAAGGGTTTTGTTGTAACTTAAAACCTTTGCTTCGGTTTTATTTTTAACGTCGTAAAATGCGTATCGCATAGCATCCATTAGGTGGTTATTTTTATCTTCGGGAATATTAGGTTCATTTTTGTTCCAACAATAACTTTTTAGTTCAGCCAAGGTGTTTTTACAACGCGGATTTACAATTATTTTATATTCGCTAATATTCATAATCCCGTTAATAACGCTGTCTTTCCCCTTAACCGACGGCAAAATTCTGGTAAGGCCCATTCGTTTTAGGTCGTCGTTGGTTTTGGGTTCGGCCGAGTCGGCTCTTATACGCTCTTTTGCATACCCTTTTTCGGAAATTGCTTTAGCAATATCGCAATTAAGCATTTTGCGCCTATAAATTTCGTCGAAAACGTAGATTAGTTTTTCGGTTTTGTTTACCATAAAGGCAATAAAGGCGGTAGGGTCGCTTGTGTAGCCGTAGTCCAGCCCGAAATATGCGCTCCAATTTTCTCCGGTTGTGTCAACTTCGCCTTCTTGCCAGTTTTCATAAACAAGCCCTTCGGCAATTCCCCATTCGCCAAGCCCCGCTACGGCATACCGCCTTGGGTGTTCGGCCTTTAATTTTTCGAAAACCGCCCTGTCGGTAGAGTCTAAAAATTCGTTACAAAGATAGTTGGTTGTAAAGGTGTCGGTATTTTCGGTTGGGGTGTCGAAAAAGCGAGTTTTAAGCCAATGCTTTTCACTCCAAGGATTAAAGGTTAGGGTTGTTTGTTTAAAAAGATGGGGCGGAAGTTTTCCTCTAGGCACCGAAAGGTCCAATTTTTCGAAGTCTTCAAGCCGGTCTATTTCAAAGGCTTCTTCTACCCAAACAAAATTAAGGTAACCCTTTTCGGTTGTTGTTGAGGCGAGTTTTAAAACGTCGTCGAAACCGCGGAAAATAATTTTTTGGCCTGTTGGCAAATAGGTCATTTCAAGGGGCGATACGGTATTTTTAAAAAGGTGGGCAACATTAAGTTTTTCTTGGGCCCATTTTAGTTGGGCAAAGGTAGAATCCCTATGGGTATTCATAACCGCGCGAACAACCAAAATGTTGCTTTCGGGGTATTTTATTAGGCGGTAAATAAGGTTAAGAGCCGTTGTAGAACTCTTCTTACTACCCTTTCCTCCTTTTAAAACGCGGTAACGTTTTTTAGAGTTCCAAAACTTTTCATAACCGCCTCCCACAACCTCGCTAAACTTAACTTTTAAGGTCATCTATAATTACAACACCTCCCTTTTCGCCAACGCTTTCGCCCAGTCGGGCAAAAATTTCTTTTAGTGCCGAAAGGTCGCCGCCCGCCGCCTTTGTATAAAGAGTAGCGGCTAAAACGGTTAGTTTAGTAGGGCTTTTAAGGGTTATTCCTTTTTCTAAAAGTTGTTCTTTTTCCTTATCTGTTGCCTTTAGTTTTAAAAGGGATTTTAGTTCCTCCTCTATTCCTCTTATTGGCACCTTTTTGCCCCCTTTCGTTTTTTGCGACTTTATTTTAGCAACAAAAAAACCGATTCGCCACGACATAAATCGGGGTGAATCGGACAAAAACAAGGGTGTCAAGGACAAATTTTAAATTTTTAGGACAAAATAAAACCCCGACTCATTTCGCTCACGCGTTTGAGTCGGGGTAATTTATTAGTCATCGAGTTCAGGGTTGGTTGCGGTTTCGAAGATTTCGCAGGTAACTGCGTCGGGTTTTTTGGTTAAAAGGGTTACAACTACGGCACAAGCGAAACCTAGAATAAAGCCGGGTATAAGTTCGTAAATTCCGGTTTTTGCCGAAAGGCCGGTTGCAAGCCAAACAACGTCGACTACGGCACCGCCGATAACACCGGCTAAAGCGCCTTGGTAGTTAAAGCGTTTCCAGAAAAGAGAAAGAAGTACTACCGGGCCGAAAGCCGAGCCGAAACCTGCCCAAGCGTTTTCAACAA
This sequence comes from Acutalibacteraceae bacterium, assembly GCA_045597065.1. GTDB lineage: Bacteria > Bacillota > Clostridia > Oscillospirales > Acutalibacteraceae > SFWF01. The sequence goes on from JAZODO010000052.1 coordinate 3,135, forward strand.
GGTTCATAATTGCTTGAGCGCCGCTTCCCTTGCTGCTTGCAATAAAGAAGGCAACAACAGCAACGATAACAACAACGCCGCGGCCAATCCACATAACTTCCTTATCTTTTGCGCCCTTTCTAATAATAGGTCTGTAAATATCGGAAGTAAAGGAAGAAGACGCTACTAAAAGTTGGCTATCGGCAGTAGACATAGAAGCCGCAATAATTGCCGACATTAAAAGACCTGCTAAAACGGGGTGGAAATACTTTTTAGCGAGAGCAATAAATACCATTTTTTGGCCGCCTTCGGCTAAAAGTTCGGGGCCTACTATCATACGGCCTAAAATTGCCATAACGCTAACTGCGGCAAGGGCAATTACAACCCAAATAATAGCAACAGTAGCAGCGGTATTAACCTCTTTAGATTTTCTTATAGACATAAAGCGAACTAAAATATGGGGCATACCAAAGTAGCCAAGACCCCAAGCAAGACCCGAAGCAATATCTTGCCACGAAGCTTCGAAGGGAGTACCTACAAAGGCGCAAGCAACTTCGCTTGTTCCGTCTAGGTATGTATAGGTTTCTTTAAGGAAATCGGGGTTAGCGTCGCCCGAAAGAGCCGCTAAAATCGGAACAGCAAGCACAGCAGCGAGCATTAAAAAGCCTTGGAAAAAGTCGGTCCAACAAACGGCCTTAAAGCCACCCATAAAGGTATAGATTAAAATGATAATCGCGAAGATTACCATAGCAATACCGGGGTTTAGGTTGGGGAAAACGGTTGTAAATACGCTTGTACCCGCAACAAAAGCAGAGGCAACGTAAACGGTAAAGCAAACTAGGAAGATTACCGCACAAACGGTTTGTAAAACAACCTTTCCGCCGCCGAAACGGTTAGAAAGATATTGGGGAAGTGTTATAGCGTCGCCCGCCGCTTTAGAAAAACGACGAATGCGTTTAGCGGTAAATATCCAGTTAGCGGCAGTACCAAGAGCTAGGCCTACGCCTATCCAAACTTCGCCAAAGCCAAAGGCTAAAATAGAACCGGGAAGCCCCATTAAAAGCCAGGCCGACATATCAGACGCTTGGGCCGAAAGGGCGGTTACCCAGGGGCCCATATTACGGCCGCCTAAAAAGTATTCCTTTTCGCCGCCGCCTTTAGATTTAAAGAAGAAGACAAAGCCTATTGTAAGAACTATTGCAAAATAAATTACGAAGGCCATAATATGCCACATTTGTTCTGTCATTTTTACACCTCTTTAGTGAATTTGAGTTCCGGTAGGAACAGAGTCGTCTACAAAGATTACCTTACAACCACATTCTTCAGCCGATGCGGCAATTAACATTCCGTTAGATTGTACTCCCGAAAATTTAGCGGGTTTAAGGTTTGCTATAACAATAATCTTTTTACCTTCGAGCTCTTCAATTTTATAATCGTTTTTAATAGAAGAAACAATAACTCTGCCCATAAGGCCGTCATCTAACGTAAGTTTTAAACAAGAGTGAGATTTTTTAATTTCTTCGGCCTTTAAGATTTTACAAACGCGCATATCTACCTTATCGAACTCGTCTATGGTAATTTGGTCTTTAACGGGTTCTACGGTAAGAGCGGTTTCTTCTACTGCGGCGGCAGCTGCGGCTGCGGCCTTAGCGTCTAGCTCTTTTTCTTCTTCGGTTTGGGGGTAAGAAAAGTCGAGCAGTTTTACGTAACGTTCTTTTTCTACCGCAAATAAGAAGAGATATAGGCGGGGGCCTTGTTCCTTATCGATAAGAAGTTTATAAACGTTTTTAAAGAACTTGCCCTGAATTCCTTTAAGGGTTTTTTGGTCTAAATCTTCGCCGTAAATACGTTTAGGAATAGCGTAGAGTTCGGTATTAAGGTCGTCAAGCGAATAACCGTCTGTGCTTAAATACTCAAAGAGCATTTTAATCGCCTGTTTCTCCTGCTCGTCGAGTTCGCTATATACTTCGAAATTACGGGTTTCGCGAAGTTTATTAACGCTTTCGGGAGAGCATTGTTCCAGCCAGAATTTAGCGCGGTCAAGTCGTTCTTTAAATTCTTCGAACTTATAGGGGGTTCCTATTTTTTCGAAAACGGTTTCGAGCATAGGAACGTTAAAGTCTACAATAGAACCTAGCGATACAAGTAGTTGCATAGGAACGCTTTCAACACTTCTGCCTTCGATTAAAGAACCTTCCATAATAGAGGCAATATGCTCGTCTGCTCTGCCTTCGGTAAAGGCCGACATCATACGGTCGAACTCGAAATACTGGCGTAGAATTTCGTCGTCGAAACAGAAGTTAAAGGCCTTGGTAGGTTCGGTTTTAGAGTAGAGCCAAAGAATAATTTCGGGGTCGTAAAGTTTGAGTAGAGTATCGGGAGTAAGGTTTAAACCCGAAGAACCCGACATTTTACCGGTAGTACCCTTAATTCCGATAAATTCGTAACCTTGGAACAAGGGGGCTTCGTAGTCGAAAATTTCTTTAGCAATAATACGGCTTGTTTGGTAAGAACCGGTTGGAGAAGCGTGGTCTTTTCCGCCGGGTTCAAAGTCTACTTCTTCTACCATCCAACGCATAGGCCAGTCTATTTTCCAAGCAAGTTTGCAATTAAAGTCGTGTTCAAAATCGAACTGACCCTTATGGCCACAGGTACATTCGTATTCGGCTAAAACGCAATCATCCGAAAGGTTTGTAATTTTAGTGGTATCTTTACCGCATTTAGAACAGTAAATACCTACGGGGTAATAGTTACGTCTTTCGTCTTCGGTTGCTTCTTGAGTACGGAAGGAATCGAGAATGTCAAAAATCTTTTCACGGTTTTTAAGAGCGTGAATAATATATTTAGCGTAACGGCCGCTTCTGTACTGACTTGCTTGATAGCGGTAGTCCATATCTATTCCGAATTTTTTAATAGATTTTTCGAACTCGTTTTGGAAATGTTTAGCGTAGGATTCATGGCAACCAAACGGGTCGGGCGCATCTACATAGGGGCGACCAATATATTTATCGAAATCTTCGGTTATTGCGGCAACATTTACAGGCACCTTACGAAGGCGGTCGAACTCGTCCCACGAGAAGAGAAGTTTTGCCTTTTTGCCCATTTTGCGAAGCGCTTTTACTACAAAATAACTTGTAGCAATATCGCGGAAGTTACCAATATGAATAGAGCCCGAGGGAGAAATTCCCGCAGCGCAAACATATTCGGCCTTATTTGGGTTACGGTCAATAATTTTTTGTGCTATTTCTTCTGACCAATGCATTATTACACCTCATAATAAAATTTATATAAACATAATTTTCCATTATATTGTTTCATTATATATTATTTATTTATTTAAGTCAATGTTTTTATACTTCTTTATCTAGCCTTAAAAATAGTCTTTACCTTTTATTTTTTGTGTGTTACAATAAATAAAACGCTAGTTTAATAGTCGGGAGGTGGCGCATATTTCGTTACATAAATATGAAACGGTTTCGGGGTTTTCGGGGTCTGGTTCCCTTTTAAAACTGCTCGACTGCGGTCTTGTTAAAGGCTCTTCTTCAAAGACTCGTTTCGAAATTGTAGACTACGTTTTAATCTATATGAAAAATTCTAGCGCAAAACTTTCTTGCTCGGGTAAAAACTTATCTTTATCGGCCGGCGATATGATTATCTGCCGCCCTTACGAACCAAAAATTATTACCCCGCTCGACGAGTTTTCGGAATATTGCTATTTTAGTTTTAACGGTAAAATTTCTACCGAACTTTTATCCCATCTTACCCTTACCTCTAAAGACAAATATTTTGTTGGCCACGATAAAAACATAAATACAGTCATAGAAAAACTTTTAGAAGAAAAAAACAGCCTTGCCCCAAATAGCGAAGTTATACTTTCTTCTATGTTTATTACCCTTTTAGGCCTTTTTTCTCGCACAGCAATTCACGACGCGCCAAAAAACCAAAGCAAAGGGCACGACAAAATTGCCCCCGCTATTGAATCTATGAATTCCGACTGTACGAGTAAACTTAACGTAGACGATTACGCTAAAATGTGTAACCTTTCTACCTCCTATTTTACCCACCTTTTTACAAACGTTACGGGCTTTTCGCCTATGGAATATAAACAGTTTCAACGCATAAATATCGCTAAAAACCTACTTTCTACAACCAACCTTACAATAAAGGAAATTTCGAGCGTTGTTGGTTTTAACGACCCGCTTTATTTCGGCCGTTGCTTTAAACAGTCTACCGGCCAAACCCCTTCGGCCTACCGAACAAAGAAATAAAAAAAGACCTTTCAGACGTTCTGAAAGGTCTTTTAATTTTTATTTTTCGTCTAGATAATCGCAAGCGGCTAAAGCGGCAATAGCGCCGTCGGCAGCAGCGGTAGCAACCTGGCGGATTCTTTTACTGCGGCAGTCGCCTGCAACAAAAATTCCGGCTTGCGTTGTTTTGCAATCTTCGCCTGCTTCGGCATAGCCCCAAGTGTTAAGGGCAATATGTTCGGCAAAGGGCTCATTTTGAGGAACAAGACCAATAGCAACAAACATTCCGTCCAGTTCTAGTGTTTGTTCGCCATTAGCGTTTTTAATTTTTATGCCCTTAAGTTCGCTTTCGCCTATAAGTTCGGTAACAACTGAACCTAAAATAATTTCAACATTATTCTTGTTCTTAAGTTGTTCGGCTAACTTTTCTTCGCCTGTTAGATAGTCAAGATTTTGAACAACATAAACCTTACGGGCTAAATCGGAAAGTAAAATAGCCTCTTGTAGAGCAGAATTTCCGCCGCCTATTACGGCAACGGTTTTGCCCGAATAAAAGGCTCCGTCGCAAACGGCACAAAAAGAAATCCCTTCGCCTACAAACTGCTCTTCGCGGTCTAGCCCTAACATTCTGTGTTTAGCGCCGGTAGCAATAATTACGGTTTTACCCTCGTATTCTCCGCTGTCGGTTAAAGCGGTAAAGGTTTCGCCTTTTTTAATAGAAAGAACTTCGGCCATTTCTACATCGGCGCCCTGTTCTAAAACCTGTTCAATTAGTTTTTCGGCAAACTCGTTACCCGAAAGGCTTAAAAAACCAGGTATGTTTTCTACCTTGGGCGAATAGGTGATTTGACCGCCAAAGGTAGCCTTTTCGATAACCAAAACCGATTTATTTGCCCTCTTAGCATAGAGGGCGGCGGTCAGCCCCGCAGGGCCGCCGCCGATGATTATAATGTCATACATATTTAAATGTCCCTTAATTTAAAGTTATACGCCAAGGAATTTCTTAATATCCGAAACGCCTGCATACTTAGAAACAACGCCGTCCTTAATAACCACAAGGGTAGGTGCTTGTTTAACGCCGAAATCGCTTGCTAAATCGGCATGTTCGTTAGCAAGAAGTTTTTCGTAAGCGAAACCTGCTTTATCGAGGAAGGAACAAGCAATTTTGCAGTTAGGGCAGGTAGCGGTAGTGAAGAGATAAGCGGCATCTTCTGCTACGGGAGCAGCCTTGCATGCACATTCTTCTGATTTAGCTACGCCGTCGCGTTTAAATTCGGAGTTTTCGATATCGTAAACCTTACGGTCTTTGTATTCTTGGGTTTTACCGTC
>JAZODO010000053.1:0-6933 GCA_045597065.1 Acutalibacteraceae bacterium
ATTACCGACTACGAAGTTTATACCGACGCAGAAAACCGTCAGATAATCGTTCGTTTCCCCTGGTCTTCCGACCAAACCGATTTCGACCCTAAAGCTCAAATTGAAGAACTTGGTCAAACCGCAGTACTTACCTTCTGTCAAGGTTCAAGCTCTGAAACCGTTTTAGTAGACGGTGCTAACGTTGAATCGGCTCGTTACGCTTACGATGCTAATTATGGCCACCACGTTGCATTAAAGTTCGACTCGGTAGGAACTACTAAGTTCGCTACTGCTACCAGCCAAAATATTGGTAAAACAATTTCTATTTGGATGGATGGCGGCACCGAAGACGAATATCAAATTTCTAACGCTACCGTAAACAGCGCTATTACAAACGGCGAAGCGGTTATTACCGGCGACTTTACTGCAGACCAAGCTGCAAGTCTTGCAAACCAGATTCATTCGGGTGCGCTCCCCTTCGGTCTTACCGTTGATGATTCTAAAATGCAAGTTATTTCTCCTACCCTTGGTTCTAACGCTCTTTCTGTAATGCTTATTGCAGGTATTTGTGCGTTTGCAGTAATATGCGTTATTATGATTGTTCGTTATCGTTTACTTGGCGTTATTACTTCTCTTGCACTTTTAGGCCAAGTAGCAGGTATGATTGCCGCTATTTCGGGTTACTTCCCCGCATTCGACAGTTTCACCCTTACCATCCCCGGTATTGCAGGTATTATTCTTTCTATCGGTGTTGGCGTTGACTGTAACGTTATTGCGGCAGAACGTATTCGTGAAGAATTCGCTAAAGGTAAAACTATTGACGGCGCTATTGCCGCAGGTTATAAGAACAGTTTAAGCGCTATTATCGACGGTAATATGACTATCGTTATTGTATCGCTCGTTCTTATGGGTTCGTTTGGTGCAGAAAACAATATTCTTTCCACCATTCTTTCCCCTATTATGAACCTCTTCGGAACCACTATTACAGGTTCTATTTACTCGTTCGGTTACACCTTACTTGTTGGTACAATTTTCAACCTTATCGTAGGTGTTGTTGCTTCCAGACTTATGGTAAAGAGCATTTCTCGTATAAAGGTGTTCAGAAAGCCTGCTATTTATGGAGGTAAGAAGAATGTTTAATAAAAAGATTGACTTTAACAAAAACTTTAAGTTTGTTCTAATTGGTTACGCCGTATTCTTTACTATTGCTATTGTTCTTACTATGATTTTCGGCGTTAACCTTTCTATCGACTTTAAGGGCGGTACCCGTATTGTTTACTCCTATTCGGGAGAAATTGATACCAATAAGGTAGACGCTCTTGTTGAAGAAACTATTAAAAAAGATGTTTCGGTTTCTGCTAGTGCCGGTCTTACCGACGATAGTAAAAAGATTACTATTACTCTTGCCGGTAGCGATGCCCTTTCTAACGATGCTCAACAAACCCTAGACACAACCCTTGCTAAACAGTACCCCGACAACGCTATTAAACTTGCCGAATCTAACTCGGTAGACGGAAGCGTTGCAGGAACGTTCTTTGCAAAGGCTTTAGTTGCAGTTTTAATTACCGCTGTTCTAGTTATTTTCTACGTTGGTATTCGCTTTAGAAAAATCGGCGGTGTTTCGGCAGCACTTACCGCTTTCGCAGCACTTTTCCTTGATATATTCGTTGCCTTCTTTACCTGTACTATGTTTAGACTTCAGGTAGATATGACCTTTATGGCGGTTATCTTAACTGTTTTAGGTTATTCTCTTAACGATACTATCGTTGTTTACGACCGTATTCGCGAAAATAAAGGTATTTACCCCAACTATACTACCGCAGAACTTGTAAACGAAAGTCTTAACGTTGTTAAGGTTCGTACAATAGTTACTACCGTAACAACCTTCTTTGCGGTTGTTATGATTATTGTGGTTGCCGAAGTGTTTGGTATTTCTACTCTTCGCAGCTTCGCTATTCCTATGGCGTTCGGTCTCGTTTCCGGTTGTCTTTCTTCTCTATTCGTTTCCGCTCCTCTTTGGGTTATTTGGAAAAACTATTCCGAAAAGAAATCCCCAAAAAAAGTTACTAAAAAAACAAGACGATAAAAAGAATATAAACAATAACCCCGCTCAAACTTTGAGCGGGGTTTGTTTTTTACCTTTTATTTAATCATTTCTTTAAACTGTTCTTCGTTTATAACCTCTACTCCCAAAGCGTTAGCCTTATCGAGTTTTGAACCCGAAGCTTCGCCCGAAAGAACATATGAAGTTTTTTTAGAAACCGAAGAAGAAGTTTTACCGCCGAAACTTTCGATAATGGCCGAAACTTCTTGGCGAGAATAGGTTGGAAGCGTTCCTGTTAGAACAAAAATTTTTCCTTCGAAACGAGTGTCGATAATGTTATCGGGTTCGGTCATATTAAGACCTTGTTCCTTTAATTTATCTACCATTTCGCGGGTAGACTCCAGCGAAAAGAATTCGGCAATACTTTCGGCTAAAATTGAACCGAAGCCATCAATAGATTCAAAATCTTCTTTTGAGGCGGCAAAAATCGCTTCGATATTTTTAAAATGTTCGGCCGCAAGTTTAGCCGCCTTTTGACCAATATGCCTAATACCAAAAGCGAAAATAAGCCTTGAAAGCGGATTTTCTTTAGATTTATTTATAGCCGATATCATATTTAGGGCCGACTTTTCGCCTTTACGGTCTAGAGCGGAAACATCTTCAACCGAAAGAGTATATAAATCGGTAATATCGTTTATAAGACCTTCTTCTAAAAGTTGTTCTAAAACGGCAGGTCCTAAACCTTCGATATCCATTGCATCACGCGAGGTAAAATGGATTAAATGGCGAAGCACCTGGGCAGGACATTCGGCATTAGTACAACGAACAACTGCTTCATCTTTAAGGCGGAAAACAGGGCCGCCGCAAGAAGGACAAACGCAAGGCATTATAAAGGGGCTGGAATCAGAATTATGAGCCTTTACGGACACAACTTCGGGAATTATGTCGCCCGCCTTGCGAACAACGATTGTATCGCCAATACAGATGCCTTTTTCTTTAATAAAATCTTCGTTATGCAAAACGGCGCGAGAAACGGTAGTTCCCGCAAGGGTTATAGGTTCGAACTCGGCGGTAGGGGTAAGAGCGCCCGTTCTACCAACATTTATTTCAATTTTTAAAAGTTTTGTTTCTTTTTCTTCGGGCGGGTATTTATAGGCTATTGCCCATTTGGGGTATTTAGAGGTACTACCCATTTCGTAGCGCAAGGCGAAATTGTCTACCTTAACAACAGCGCCATCGATATCAAAGGGTAAATCTCCGCGAGAATCGCCTATACGGGTGATTTCCGCTATAACCTCATCTATACTGTTACAACTTTTATAAGAAGGTAAAACGGCAAATCCTAGGGATTTTAAGAAGTTAAGCGACTCGGTATGAGAGGTTATTTCTTTGCCCGAAATTTGTTGAATATTAAAAACGAAAATATCCAGTTTTCGTTCAGCAGTAATTTTAGAATTTTTTTGGCGGAGCGAGCCTGCGGCCGCGTTTCGGGGGTTCTTTGCCGGTTGTTCGCCCATTAGTTCTTGCCTTTTAACGAGGGCTAAAAAGGCTTCGCGCGACATATATACTTCGCCGCGAACCTCAAGTTTTCCATTAAACGGAATAGTTTTAGGAATACTTTCAACCGTTAAAAGGTTGGCGGTTACGTCTTCACCGGTTTCTCCGTCGCCACGGGTGGAACCGCGAACAAAGCTTCCGTTTTCATATTCGAGCGAAACCGAAAGGCCGTCGATTTTAGGTTCTACCGAATAGATAACGTTACCTACCGCTTCGGCAACGCGACGGTCGAAAGCGGTTAGTTCTTCAAAACTAAAGGCGTCGAGCAAACTTTCCATTTTAACGGCATGTTTTACGGGGGTAAAAAGCCTATCGGCAACACCGCCTACACGCCTTGAGGGAGAGTCTTCGGTAATAAGGGTGGGAAACTCGGCTTCGAGAGCGCGGAGTTCACGACCGAGCATATCATACTCGTAGTCGGATATTTCGGGAGCGTCGTCATTATAATAGCGCTTATTATGATAATTTAGTTGTCTGCGAAGCTCTTCTATTTTTATTTTTGCTTCTTTAATATCCATTACTTTCTCCTTTAATTTTCTGGTTCTGCGCCAAAGTCGAATATATCTTCCATCACTTCATCGGTAGCGTGGCCAACGCTAGTAAAGGCTTCGGGTACCGCACCGACTATTACTGTTTGAGCAATAATAAAATCGGTTGAAAAGGTTTGTTCGGTATTGTCCTTTAACATTGCAAGGTCGCTTTCAAGGGTAACTGTCATAAGTATTTGGTGAAGCACCTGATTTATTCCTGCACCGGTAAAGGTGCTTTTAATATTACTAATAACCGTTGTAGTAACCGAAACGGTATAACTAAGTTTTGGGAAGTTAAAACTTGTATAATAAATGCCAAAAGCGGCGCTTATAGGCACCTTAAAAGTAACCTCGCCATATTTTGAAAGGCTTTTTGAAATTTCGCTTGTTAAATATGATTTTAGGCTATTTGCCGCGATAGCGTTTATTTCTACGCTTGTTGCAAGACCTTGGTCGTTTCTAGAAATTACCGCTAAATCGTTATAAGAAACCTCTATATTTTCAAGAGCGGTATAAACGGCCGAATTAGCACAGTCGGACAATATTGTTTTTACCGACGACTTAGCAAAGGTTTTAGCAACGCTTCTAAGCCGTATATCGGCTAAAACCCAAAGCGATGATAAAACAAGGGCTATTATTAAAATTAAAATTATGTAACGAGTAAATCTAAGTTTTGTATTTTTTCTTAAATAAATCAAGCTATCACCCACTCTCGCAGTATATATTACGAAAGAGGGTAACAATATGTGAATTATTTTAACATATTGGCCGCGTTTACAATTATATCGGCTACATTTGAAACGCCGATTTTACTATTTATACAAAGGTCGTATGCCGATTTAGAACCCCAACGAGTATCGGCATAATAGTTATGATAACCAGCTCGCTTTTTGTCGGTTTTTTTAATTAGATTTTCGGCTTCTAAAACCGTAATATTTTGTTCTTTAGAAAGTTTAGCCGCGCGAGATTCTAGTTCTTCGTGAATAAAGACGGTTAAAAGATTTTCGCGCCCCTTTAAAACGTAATTAGAGCAACGGCCAACTATTACGCAAGATTCTTTTTCGGCAAGTTCTTTAATAATATTAGAACAGGTTATAAAGGCTCTATCGGTTATAGGAAGATTTCCGCCTAAAATGTGAGCTCCGGTTAAGGTTCCGGCCGATACGGCGTAGAGAAAACTATTAGCCGAAGCTTCATCGATTTCGCGAAGGATATCTTCGTTCATACCGCTATTCTTAGCTATCATTGCGATAAGTTCTTTATCATATACCTTTATTCCAAGTTTTTTTGAAACAATATCGGCAACCTCGCGGCCACCGCTACCGTATTCATAACCTATTGTAATTACTAAATTATTTAGCATATAAACACCTACGACTTAAAGGTTTTTAAGATTTATTATTTTTGGGCGCTCTATAAGGTTTAGGTTAAAGTCTTTAACCATTTGTTTAGCCTTTTTAAGCGACTGCTCGTCGAAAGCAGCAGATTCGGCCGTATGAGCATCGAGCCCGAAGACTACACTACACCCAACCTCACCCGCAATTTCCCAAAACTTATCGTGGGGGTAAAAACGATTATCGCGAATACCTAAAAAGTTAATTTCCAGGGGGGTGTTTGTTTCTTTGGCGGCTTTGCAAAGCCGGGTCATTTCACGGGCGTAAACCTCGTCGTCGGAAGTAACTTGAATTACATCAGGGTGTGCCATATAGGTGAAAACGCCGGTTTGCATACCTTCGATAGCGCAATTTACATATTCAGAAAGGTCGCTTACCGACCTTTCTATCATTCCGATATAGTAACCATTCGGGTGTTCATTTTTAATATGATGTTGACCGAGTATTAAATACTCTGCGCCAAAATTTATTAGGGTTTTATACATATCTTTAAAATATAGGGGGAAATACTCAAGTTCGTACCCTAAATAAATTTTAATTTTATCTTTATACTTTTCGCGAAGATAGTTTACAGTATTAACATACTGCTCTGCCTTAGACATAGGAACGCGGTGGCCCGACTCGTAACCGTCGGGAAAACGAAAGGGAGCGTGTTCAGAAAAACCCATAACCTCAATTCCGTTTTCAATGGCGTTTAAAACATAGTCTTCAGCACTATCTTGGGCGTGGCCACACAAAACGGTATGGGTATGAAGATTAACTTTCATTCTTATTCCCCCTTCGTTTATTACTATAATATAATTATACACTATATAAGATTTTTTGCAATAAAAAAGCACGGTTTTTTAAAAAAACCGTGCTTGAATTTATTTGTTTTTGTTAAGTTTTTGTGCCGTAAAATAGTTGGAAGTTTCTTTAGCAACAACTCCACTTAAAGCCAAAAGCGCTACAAGGTTGGGGAAAGCCATAAGACCGTTAAAAATATCGGCAATTGTCCATACGGCTTCTAGGGTTAAATAAGGACCAATAAATACAAATGCGATATAAACCCAACGGAAAATAACGTTCGCCCATTTTTTACCGCCTGTAATATACTCTAAACATTTTTCACTATAATAATTCCAACCTAAAACGGTAGTAAACGCGAAGAAAATAAGACAAAGCATTAGTATAAAGGAAGCAACGTTACCGGGTAAAAAGGCCGCCGTTCCGTCGGCAAAAGCGCGGGTAGTAATCGCAATTCCTTGGAGATTTTCGCCAGTATTCCAAGCGCCGGTAATAACAATTGAAAGACCTGTTAAGGTGCAAATAACGATAGTATCGATAAAGGTACCTGTCATAGAAACTAAACCTTGACGAACAGGTTCTTTTGTTTTAGCCGCAGCAGCAGCAATAGGAGCGGAACCAAGACCTGCTTCGTTAGAGAAGA
>JAZODO010000054.1:0-14049 GCA_045597065.1 Acutalibacteraceae bacterium
TTTAAGTAGTAGGGCTTAAAGTGTGAACAAAGATTTAACGAGCCTTAAAAGACAAACCCAAAAGGTTAGTTTTTCGCTAGAGTTTTGGGCAATTATTGGTATTACTCCGAGTTCTTCTTCGCCCAAGAAAATATGAACGTAGCCTACTATGTCCCCCGCCTTTACCGGCGCGGTAAGGGTTGTGCTGATGCTCGCAGTTTGGGAAAGTTTAGATTCATCCCCCTTTTTTAAAAGCGCAAAAAACTTTTCGGAAACGGTAGGGGTTACAAAGGGGTTAGTTCCCCTTGAAACGGGAATGTCCGAAAAGGAAGAAGTGTCGGCCTCTACCTCGACAAAACTATAATTTGCAAAACCGTAGTCTAAAAGTTTTTGAGCGCCGCTGAAACGGTCTTTGCTTGTTGACGCGCCGAGCACTACCGCAATAATTGTTAGCCCATTTCGCTCGGCTATTGCCGAAAGGCAAGAACCCGCGGCCGAAGTAGTTCCCGTTTTAAGGCCAAAACAACCATTATAATAACGAATAAGTTTATTGGTATTTACAAGTTCTGATTCGCCGCCGCGAAGAGAATCCATAGCAGTTTTAGTATAGGTCTTAATTAGGTCGTACTTCATTAGTTCTTTCGACATTACCGCAACATCGTAGGCGGTAGTAAGATGGCCTTCGGCATCTAGCCCATAACTGTTTACAAAGTTGGTATCTTTAAGGCCTAAATCTTTAGCCTTTTGGTTCATTTTAGCAACGAAGGTTTCTTCGCTGCCTGCAACCGCTTCGGCAAGGGCTACCGTAGCATCGTTAGCCGAGGCTATAACTACCGCTTTTAAAAGGTCATCTACCGTCATAATTTCGCCCGGTTCCAGCCAAATTTGCGAACCGCCGAGCGAGGCGGCATGTTCCGAAGCGGTAACGGTATCGGTAAGGGAAAGGTTCCCCTCTTTTATGGCTTCCATAACCAAAATCAGCGACATAATTTTAGTAATTGATGCGGGGGCAAGTTTTTGCCCCGAATTGCTTTCATAAAGCACCTTACCTGTATTGTATTCCATTAAAATTGCAGACTTTGCGTTTATGTTAAGGGTTTCGCCCACCTTGGCGTTAGCCTCTAAATTTTCTTCGAGCGGTTCTTCTAAATTGACCCCCTCAAATTCGGTAGAAACGGTGGCCGCAGAACAGAAAAGCGAAACCGACAAAATGATTAAACAAAGTAGTAAACTAACTAATTTTTTCATATAAAAACACCCCACATAAATATATGCGGAGTGTTTTTATTTAATAACCGAGCTCTTCGGCACAAATAATTACGTTTATTCTTCCCTTTTCGCGTTGGTAACCGTTTACTACATAGTGGGCGCAAAGGCGGTCGGGCGATTTACAACCGGTTGCAATTTCGCCGTTTAGATAGGGGCAAACCCCCTTTTCTCTACAAGGAGTATTACAATTTAGTCGGACCGCATTTTTAGGAGCGGCAACCTCTTTTACCCTTTTAAGACCGGCATTTACGTCGCTTACAATTTTATTTTTACCAACAACACAAACAACCTTTTTAGGCCCAAAACAAATAGCCGAAACGCGGTTTCCGTTTCCGTCTACGTTAATGAGTTCACCATTTTCGGTAATAGCATTAGCCGAGGTTAAAAAAGCATCGGCCGAGAAAACTTTACGGTAAATTTCTAAAACTTCTTCTCTTGTAAGACCGGGGACCGAGCGGTCTAAAAAGTTGTAGTTACCGTTTTTCATAAGGTCGGTTACGCCACATTCCGAAAGAGTAACGCTTCCGCCACATGAAATAACGTCGCCTTTATTTAAAATAGACTCTACTATTTCGGGAATTTCCTCTTTAGTTTTAGCATAATAGGCGTTCATATTATTAGCCGCAAGGGCACTTATTACCTTTTCTATAACCTTTTCCATATTACTCACCTTTTACTATTTTTCCGCCGCCTAACACCATATCACCGCTATAAAATACGGCCGACTGACCCGGCGAGGGGGCGCGCTCGGGTTTTTCGAACTCTAAAACCGCTTCGTTTTCGCCTATCGGGTGGAAGATACAAGGCGCATCTTTCGCAGAATAACGAAGTTTTGCGGTACAAGAGATAGGGGCCGAGGGCATATCCAGAGCTATCATATTAACATCTTTAATATGAATACGTTTTTTAAATATGTGTTCTTCGTCGCCTAAAACAACAACATTGGTGTTCGGGTCTTTAGAAATTACGAACCGGGGTTTACCGAGCGCTATACCAAGCCCTTTACGTTGGCCTATTGTATAACATTGGTGGCCCAGGTGATTTCCCAAAACCTTACCGCAAATATCGGTATAGTTGCCTTTTTTAAAGGGGGTACCCGAATATTTTTGTAAAAAGGCGGCATAATCGCCATCGGGCACAAAGCAAATGTCTTGGCTTTCTTTAGCGCCGGCCGAAACGAAGCCGTATTCCTTTGCTATTTCGCGAACCTTTTCTTTAGTTATATCACCCAGTGGCATTAAAATATGAGAAAGTTGGTCTTGAGATAGGCGCCAAAGGACATAAGTTTGGTCTTTTTTAGAGTCTTCGGGCCTATAAAGCACGTATCTTCCGTTTTCGGCTTTACCTATACGGGAATAGTGGCCTGTTGCGATAAAGTTACAACCTTCGGCCAAGGCGTTATTTAAAAGACCGCCGAATTTAATATATTTATTACATTCGATACAAGGGTTTGGGGTAAGGCCAAGGTTATATTCTTCGCTAAAACGGCCGATTACCTCTTTTTTAAAGGTTTCGCGCATATCGTAAACGAAATGGTTAATACCTAAATTTTCGCAAACGCTTTTAGCAAGTTCAACCTCTTTAGAGGGCTGATTATTTTCTTCGTATAAACGAAGGGTTCCGCCACAAACGATATAACCCTGTTCTTTAAGGAGAGCCGCCGCTACCGAACTGTCTACACCGCCCGACATGGCTATCATAATTTTTTTCATTTTTACTCCTATAATATATAAGTAATTTTACGGGGTGCTATATACATATAATTAAGCGACCGATTAAAGACAGAATACCTTTTATAAAATTGGGGCATAATTTAGGTAATCTACTTTAAAATATATTACCACATTATATAGTGATTGTAAACACGAAAGGGGGCAAAAAAACACAAAAACTGCAAACAAAAGGGCTAAATTTACCCATTTCAGCAAAACGCACCTTGTCATTTTGTAGGTTTGCACAAAAAAATGAGAGTTTTTGGGGGTAAAAAGAGTTACAAAGTTGTAACTTTTCGTAATTTATTTGTAATTATTGTGCATATTGCACAAATTGAGGGGGGTCTAATTCGTTTGACATATTCAAAAACTAACGATATAATGGCCGACGGACTGAAATCTACTTACCTGGCAATAACGCGCCAACATAAAAAGCGCGACACTAAAGGAGTTTATGATGTTACAAAAAACAAAGGGTTTTATAAGACTTTGTGCGAATAAAACTCTTAAACTTGCAAAACGAAACATTTGCGCAACCGTAAGCCTTGCGCTTACCCTTACAGCTATAATACTAACCACCGTTTGCTCGGCTCACACCGTTAGCATTTACGATGGAAGAAACAACTTTTCGGTTTTAACCCTTTCTACTAACCCCGAAGCAATTTTAGCCCAGGCTAACCTTAGCGACAAAACTTATGAAGTTGTAAGTTTTGAAAACGGACTTTTTTCGGGCAAACTTGAAATTGCTTATCTTGTTCCCCTAACCGTTAAAAAGGGTAACGAAGTTAATACCTACACCGTTAGAGAAGGCCGACTTTCTAACCTACTTACCGATGCAGGCATTGACCTCGACGAACACGATATTGTTAGCCTTTCACTTAACTATTATGTAGATAAGGCTACCGAAGTTGAAATTACCGACGTTGAGTTCATTACAACCGTTACAACCGAATCGCTACCCACTAACGACAAGAACACCGTAGCTATTAAAACCGTTACCACACTTGTTAAGTATGTAAACGGCGTTGCTACCGAAGTTGTAAGTTCCAGCGATAAGGTAGACCGTTATTCTATTAACGAATCTACTGTTTCCGACGTAGAAGCTCCAAGTTACGCTACCGATAAGGTTGTTTCGGCAGGTTCTGTTTCTGCTATTTCTACCCTTCCCGTTCCGAGCGACCTTTTACTCGATAAAAACGGTAGGCCCATAGAATATACCGCTAAAACTACCCTTAGAGCAACCGCATACACCCACACCGGTAACAAAATGTCTACCGGAAAATACCCTAAGCCCGGTTACGTTGCGGTAGACCCTAAAGAGATTCCTTACGGAACTAAAATGTATATTGTTTCGGCCGACGGAGAATACGTTTACGGTTACGCTATTGCTGCCGATACAGGCGGATTCATTTATGGCAACCGCGCCGATATGGACCTATTTTTAGATACCGAATCTCAATGTGTACAGTTCGGCAGAAGAGATATTATTGTTTACTTCGTAAAATAATTAAAAGCCAAGTTTAAAACTTGGCTTTTTATTTTATAAAAAATAAAGGCCGCAAAAGCGGCCTTTTAAATTTTATTCTTCGTCGTCAGATTCGGTTAGGTCTACCGCAG
Source organism: Acutalibacteraceae bacterium (assembly GCA_045597065.1). Classification (GTDB taxonomy): domain Bacteria; phylum Bacillota; class Clostridia; order Oscillospirales; family Acutalibacteraceae; genus SFWF01. Next base: position 4,578 of record JAZODO010000054.1, read on the forward strand.
CAATATGAACGTTAATAGCGGTAATAGCGTTAGAGGTCATGCTTTGAACCTTATCTTTAACGCTTGCCTGAACAGCTTCTGCAACCTCTTTAGCGTTAGCTTTTTTGCTGATGCAGATATGGAGGGTTATTACCACAGCGCCGTTTTTAACTTCGGCCCTAACAGGTTTAAAAACAGATTTTTTAGTAACAGCGTTTTTAAGGCTAACGATTTTAGCCGCCATAGAAGAAACTCCGTTTACTTCGAGCGCAGCCATTGCCGCCATACTTTCGATTACGTCGAGATTTATTGAAAGCCCAGTTTTTTCGGCCATTTGAATTACCTCCGATTGTGATTTAGGGTTTCCACCCTTTACAAAAGTATTATACCACAAATTTTCAAAAGGTAAAGCCTTTTTTGTTCTAGTATTATATTTTTACTCGGCCGTAATAATTTTAATGTTACTAACCTCGAAATCGGTATGGGCCATAACGGCATCTTGAATACGGGCAACACCGGCAACATCGGGGGCTTTATCTACTATAACATTTATATCGGATTCCCCTATTACCGCAACAACATTTAAAAAACCTTTTGCTTTTAAAACGGTTTCTATTGCCGTTTCGTTGTTTGCGGCGGAAGCGAGGGCGGTAGATTTACTTACCGCTTCGGCTTTTTGAGAATCGGTAAGGTCGGTTCGATTTAAAGTTTCTTCCAAAATATCGAGCGCTTCGTTTCTACCCTTTTTACGTTCTTCTCTAAGAGTTTTAAAATAATCGTCTTCGGTTTCTTTGGGTTCGGAAACGGTAGCATTTACGTATTCGGCTTGACCCAAATATTTCGAAGAGGATTCGGTTATGTTGTTACCCGTTTCGGTATATCTCATATTAAGCCATACGGCCGCGCCTAAGGCTATTACCATAATAGCCAACAACAGATGAGATTTTTTAAATTTGTTTGATTTTTTCATTACTCAAATTTCCTCCCAATATAAATTTTTCTGGCGCTAATGTTTAGCGCCGCACAAACGGCCTGTTCTATTTTTGAAACAACATCTTCATTTTTGGCGTTACAAATAACCGCCACGCCGCGAATTTGCGGCATGTGCGAGGTTATAACCAAGGGTAGTTCGTTACCCGATTGGTCTTTTACCGTAACGTAGTTCTTTTCGCTTTCTTCACTTGTCTTTTGGCTGTCGGCCGCGTTATTTTTTTTAATTTCGTCGGCATATTCGTAAACAATACCCGTTTCAAGGGTTATTTTTACTACGGGATTTGTGTCGCCGCAAATTCCGCTAACCAGTTCTCTTATGTCGGCTTCGAGAACAGCACGATACTCTTCTTCCGTAAAGGCAGTTTCGGGCGTTTTTGAAGGGTTTGTTTGCTCTTTTGGAAAAAGGGTTGAAACAAAAATTAAAAGAATTCCCAAAAGGCCTATAAAAAAGAGAAGTTTCGGGGAATTTTTACCCTTTAAAAATTTTAAAAGCTTTTCTTTCATTTAAAAACCACACTGCAATCAATACCCGTTTTGCGAAGAATTTCTCTTGCCTTTTCGGGGTTGCTTACTCCATTTATTTCTATTTCACTAATTACTATGCCGTTTTCGGCGTTTTTAGAAACGGTAGCGGTAATTTTTTCAAAGGTGATTTCGTTTTCTTTTAAAAGATTTCCTACAATATATTCGGCGCTATGCTCGCCTATTGCGTTTGCTGTTTTGTTTTCGCCGGATTCGATAACATTTTGGGGCAAAAATCCAGGTTCCCATTTAGCAGCCGACACCGAACCAATTATAGAACACAAAATTATAAGGGCCATTATATAACGGCCGCTTTTTTCCAGAACTTTCCCATTTAAAATACTAATACCCGCGCAAAAAACCGCCGTAGCGCAAAAACAAAGGGCTATTTCCTTTACCGAGTTCATGAGGAGCCTCCCGATATTACCGCAAGCGAAATTATAAAAAGGGTTGATACAAACAAAATTACCCCGATTAAAACCGCTAAAACGCAGTCGGCCGATTTTAGCACATCGGTTTTAAGGTTTAGGCCGAAAAGGTCGAGCGAAAGGTTTAAAAAATAAATAGTAACTCTCCAAATAAGGAGTTCTATAATGATTGGTAAAACCATTATAGCAATACCTAAAGCGGCAAACATTGCAACCGAAGTTTTAAGCAATTTTACCGAACCTAAAAGGGTTGTAAAGGAGTCGGAAAGGGCTCCTCCCGCAACCGGAACGAAGGTTCCTATCATAAATTTAAGGGTTTTAATTCCTAAATTATCGGCCGCGCGGTTTACAGCCGTTTGAACCGACAAAAGGCCTAAAAATAGGGTCATCGAAAGGGACAAAACCCACATAGCGATACTTTTTATGCCCTCGCCCAGCCTGTTTGTTGTACCTATTGGCATTACCGAACCCGCCATTCCAACGCCTAAATAACAACTCATTAGCGGTACTATTATAAAGGAAGAAATATTACCAACCGCGCCCGCCGCAGCGAGCAGCAAAAAGCTCATACCCGAAGCGGTTACAGCCCCACCGCTTATTGTTAAAATGCCTGCAAAAAGGGGCACAAACCCTATCATTAGGGTTGAAATTCCTTTAACGGCATTAGCAGCGCTTTCTATTACTGAAAATAGCGGAAGAAGTATTCCTGCCGCCGTTATTAGAACAAAAACAAAGGAAGAAAGGTCGTTATATATTTTAAAGCCTTCAAAGGTATTTGCCGCCGCCAAAAGAATTATTACAGCGAACATCGCCATACCGCAAGAAAGCGGTTTTTTTAACCCCTCTTTAAAGAAAGAGGATACCATTTTAAAAACGCTTTCGGGGGTTAGTTTGTTAACCCAACCGGAGTCGGACGGGTCTATATCAAGTTCTACTATGATGTCTTTAGCATTATCACTTAAATAATTTATTATTTCGTCTGCTCCGCTTTGCTCAAACTGCTCTTTATATATATCTTCTTCGGCCGAAACACATATAGTAAAGATAAGCGAAAACAAAAGCGTAAAGGCCAAAATTTTAACTGCTTTTTTCATAAATTACCCTATAATTTGTTTGGCTGATTCGAGCAATGAAGTTAAAAGCGGAATAGAGAGTATAAACACGGCACACCTGCCCGCAAGTTCGGCCTTGGAGGCTAGTGAAAAATTACCGCTGTCGCGACAAGTATCGGCAATAAAACCGGTTAAAACACATATTCCGAGAGTTTTTAAAGCAATACTAAAATATCCGCCATTAAGGCCAAAATCAAGGGTTGTATTAAGGAGCGAATAAAGGCCGGTTATTACCTTTTCGGAAATAAAAATAACAACCAAAACGCCCGCTATTAAAACCACAAAAAGCGAATATTCTAACCTATATTGTTTTAAAACGCTAGCCAAAACGGCAGCGATTATTATAACACCTAAAACTACGCTTAAATTCATTTTTAAAGCCCAAAAACCGACTTTACTGTTGAGAAAAGGTCGGCCACCATATTAACCACCATAATAAGTACAACTACCAGTCCCGTTAAGGTTGTCAGCATCGCCTGTTCTTCGCGGCCCGAACGCACAAGCACTTGATTTAAAACGGTTACTATAATACCTATTGCCGCAACTTTAAATATTAAATCGACATCCATAAAATTCACCTATATAAACATAACCGCTACGAAAAGCCCGGCAAAAAAGCCGAGTTTTTGGTAGAGGTTAGCCTTTAAATTTACCTGTTCCGCCGCCGATTTTTCAAGATTTTTTAGCATTAAACCATATACGCTACACCGCTTTATTTGCGACTCGGTATCGCCCATACCAAGACCGGAAAAAAAGTTTTCGAGCAGTTTAATATCTTTTGGTAAAAGGTGTTCGGGCGAAACTTTAACCCCGAAATCTTCTATATAAATTCCAACATCACCGCCCGACGCCAGAAGAATATTTTTAAGTTCGGCACCCGATTTTATTTGCATTTCGAGTTCTTCTAAAAAGGTACAAAGTTTTAAAAGCCTTAACCGGCGATTTTTAAGTTTTACCGACAGAAAAAAGCCGAATAGCGTAGAGGCGGTAATTATTAAAATTAGTCCTACTATTTTAAGCAAAAAAGTTCACCTCATCAGCGTTTAAAAAGGTTATTTCTCCGCCAGGTTTCCCCGAAAGAAGAGCGACATTACCAAGAAAACCTTTAAGAAAAAGGTTTGTTACCTCCCTATTAAAAAGGTCTTCTTTAGTTTGAATATGGGCGGTAGTTAAAATATTAACCCCCGAAAAGAAACTTTCGCGAATAAGGGCGAGTTCCCTGCCCGTTCCAACCTCGTCGAAGGCAATAAAGTTTGGGAACATTGTTCTAAGGGCGATTTCGGCCCCTTGGGCTTTTGATAGCCCCGTTATAACGTCGGTATTAGGGCCAACATCTAACCCCCCGCTCCCCTTTTCTATTCCGCAAATTTCGCCGCGGCTATCTATAACACAAACCCTTTTCCCATCGGTAGAGAGTATTCTTACAAGGTCGCGCAAAAGGGTTGTTTTTCCGCTACCCGGAGGCCCCGCAATTAAAAGGCCCTTTTCGGCCCTTTGAGCAAGGGGTAGAGCCGAGCCTATAATTTGGCGCGGAATACGAATATTTATAGAAAAAACGCTTAAAAACTTTCCGTTTGAAAAGTTGCCGCAAACACCTGCTCTGGCGCCATATTTCATAGAAAGATAGCCTTTTTTGAGTTCTTCGGTTCGGGTATAAAGAGAGCGATTTGTTATTCTAATTAAGGTTTCGTCTAAATCATTTTGAGAAACGATTAAAGGGCTTCTCGGTAGGTTTGTACTAACCGAAGAATCGAGCCCAACAAAAAAGTTGTTAACCCCCGTAAGGGCAAGCGGTTTATTGGCTCTAAGCCTTATTTCATAGGCTGAATTTTTAACAAAAAGCGGCACCTTTAAAAGTACGCTCGCAATTCTTTCGGGCAAGGGGTAAAGCATTTTTTCAAATATTGGGGCTTCGTGTTTATTTCCTGTCATTTTAATCACCTATAAAAAGATATGTACAGGCCGTTTTGTTTAGAACAAAAAATAACCGCCCAACTTAAAGTTGAGCGGTTATAAATTTTAATTTTATTCTTCGTCTTCTTCGGGCATTTCCCAGTTGTGCCAAATTTGTTGAACGTCGTCGTTATCTTCGAGCATTTCGATTAGTTTTTCCATTTGTTTAATTTGGTCGGGGTCGGTAAGTTCGGTAGTTGTTTGGGGAATATAGGCAACCTCGGCCGATTCGAAGGTATAACCCGAAGATTCGAGCGCGTCGCAAACGGCGCCAAAGTCGTTAGGAGCGGTATAGATTTCGAAAACGTCGCCATCGAAATTAAAGTCTTCGGCGCCGGCTTCGAGCGCGGCTTCCATAACGGTTTCTTCGTCTTTTCCTTCGGCTTCGATTATAATTTGGCCCTTACGGTCGAACATAAACATAACCGAGCCCGATTGGCCTAAATTTCCGCCGTATTTATCGAAATAGTGGCGCATTTCGCCAGCGGTACGGTTACGGTTATCGGTTAAAACTTCTACCACAACGGCAATACCGTTTGGACCGTAGCCTTCGTAAACTAAATCTTCATAATTATTAGCCGAAGTATCGCCGGCGGCCTTTTTAATAATTCTTTCGATATTTTCGTTAGGAACGTTAGCGGCTTTTGCTTTAGCAATAGCGTCTTTAAGTTTGCTGTTTTCTTGGGGGTTAGGGCCTCCCGCTTTTACTATAACCGAAATTTCGCGACCGATTTTAGTAAAAATTTTAGCCTTTGCGGCGTCGGTTTTTTCTTTTTTACGTTTAATGTTATTCCATTTAGAATGTCCAGACATAATTTACTCCTTAAGCTTTTTAACAAGGTTATTTTATCACACATCTTCGCCTTCGGCAAGGGCTTTTTCGCATATTAAAGCAATATCGGAAAAAGAGTTTATTTCGCCACACATTTTACGAAGAGCGGCGGCATTTCGAACCCCTTTCATATACCAAGCGGCGTGTTTTCTAGCCTCTAAAAGAACCGTTCGTTCGCTCTTATATTTTTGCATAAGAGAAAGTTGTTCCATTAAGATTTTAAGGCGCTCTTCAAGGGGCGGATTTTCTAGAATTACACCTTTTTCGAGGTAGGCGTTTATTTTTTCGAAAACCCAAGGCGTACCGTTTGCCGCGCGGCCGACCATTACGAAATCACAACCCGTATATTCGTACATAAAGGCGGCCGAAGGGCCGTCGACAACGTCGCCATTACCTATTACGGGAATTTTAACCGCTTTTTTAACCGCTTTTATAATATCTAAATTAACGGGGGGCGCATACATTTGGGCCCTTGTTCTGCCGTGAACCGTTATGGCCGCCGCACCGTTCGCTTCGCATATTTTGGCAAGTTTTTCTGCGTTTAAACTACTTTCATCCCACCCTGCGCGGATTTTAACCGTTACGGGAACCTTTACCGAATTTACAACCGCTTTTACGATTTCGCCCGCGAGTTTTGGGTCTTTCATAAGGGAACTGCCGCCCCCGTTATTAGCAACCTTTGGAGCGGGACAGCCCATATTTATATCGATAAAATCGGGCGAAAAACTTTCGGCCGTTTTGGCGGCTTCGGCCATAATTTCGGGTTCTCCGCCAAAAAGTTGGTTGCCGAAAACTTTTAGGTTTCCCCTACTTAAAAATTCGGGAGATTTTTTATCGCCAAGGGTAATTGCCTTAGCGCTTGTTAGTTCTCCAACCGAGTAGGCGGCGCCGTATTTTTCACATATTTCTCTCATAGCCATATCAGCAACGCCTGCCATAGGCGCGAGAGCAGCATATCCGTTTATAGTTACATTGCCTATTTTCATAACGGCTCAATTATACACCCGAAAAAAATTATTGTCAAACCTTAAAAATATGATGACATTTATAAATTTATTTGTTATAATAATATAAATATTATTATTATGGGGTTTTGTTTGTATGAAACTGCTGGCTATTGACGGAAACAGTATAATAAACCGCGCCTTTTACGGAATTCGACTGCTTACTACAAAAGACGGTCGTTTTACTAATGCCGTTTACGGTTTTATTAACATTTTAAATCGCCTTAAAGAACTCGAACAACCCGACGGTATTGCCGTTGCGTTCGACCTTAAAAAGCCTACCTTCCGCCATATTAAGTACCCCGAATATAAAGCCGGCCGCCACGCTACTCCCCCCGAACTTTTAGAACAATTCGAGCCGCTTAAAAAATGGCTTACCGCTATGGGTTATACCGTACTCGAAAAAGAAGGCTTTGAAGCCGACGATATTTTAGGCAGTCTTGCCGCCCTTTGCGAAAAAAATAATAGCGAGTGTGTTATAGCAACAGGCGACCGCGACGCGCTTCAACTTATTAGCCCCAGCGTTAGGGTTGTTCTTTCGGCAACAAGGGCAGGCGCTCCCGAAGTTATTAGTTTTGATACCGCCGCTCTTTTTGAAAAATACGGTCTTACCCCCGCCCAAATGATAGAACTTAAAGCCCTTATGGGCGACTCTTCGGATAATATTCCGGGCGTTACGGGGGTTGGAGAGAAAACTGCTACCGACCTTATTTCGAGATTTGGAAGTATTGACTACATTTACGAAAATTTAGATTCGCTCGATATTAAGGCAGGCGTTAAAGCTAAACTCGAAGCCGGTAAAGAACAAGCCTTTTTCTCACGTTGGCTTGGTACGATTTGTAAAGAAGCGCCTATTCTAAACGATATTAACGCCTATATAAACCGCGAAACAGACCAAACCGCCGTAGCCGAAATTATGACAAGCCTAGAGTTTTATAAACTTATGGAAAAAATGGGAATTTCGCCCGTTGCGGCAAAACCCCAAACCGAAAACACAGAAAGTAAAAAGGTTTTAGCCGTTTTATTAGAAGATTTTCTTAAAAATAAGCCCGACCTTATTTCTATAATTAAAACCGAAAACGGATTTGGGCTTTGCGACGGCAGTTTTTGCGCTAAATCTGATATTAAAAACGGCCTATTACTTTTAGCCGACGAGAATATAAAAAAGGTTTTATACGACTATAAAAACATTTATAAGTTTGCTAAAGAGAATGGTACAGAACCCGAAAACGTTGTATTTGACAGTATGCTTGCGGGGTATCTTTCTAACCCTTCGAGCAGTTCCTACGATTTAGAAAGGCTTTCTAGCGAATATAGCGCTACTGCAGAGATTGATACCGCCGATAGCGAACTTACCCTTTCGGCAACCGCCTTTTCGGTTTATAAGGCCCTTTATACCGAACTGGAAAAAACGGGCCAACTTAAACTTTTAACCGATATTGAACTACCCCTTGCCGCAGTTCTTGGCGATATGGAACTTACCGGCATTAAGGTAGATAGCGCCGCTTTAGAAGAACATTCTAAAGAACTGGCTTTAAGAATAGAAGCTTTAGAAAAAGAAATTTTTAAGCTTATCGGTTTTGAGTTTAACCTAAATTCTCCAAAACAACTTGGCGTTGCCCTTTTTGAACATTTAGGACTTCCCGCAAAGAAGAAAACCAAAAGCGGTTATTCTACTAACGCCGAAGTGCTTGAAGAACTACGCGACCACCACCCTGCCGTTGGTATGATTATTAAATACCGCGGACTTGCAAAACTTAAATCGACCTATTGCGATTCACTTCTTCAAACGGTAGCGGCCGACGGTAGAATTCGCTCTACCTTTAATCAAACCGAAACCCGTACCGGCCGTATTAGTTCGCTTGAACCGAACCTTCAAAACATTCCGGTTAGAACCGACGAAGGTAAGGTTTTTAGAAAGTTCTTTATAGCCGAAAATGGTAAAACCCTAATTGACGCCGACTATTCTCAAATTGAACTTAGAGTTTTAGCCCATATGGCAAACGACAGCGCTATGTGCGAAGCCTTTTCGAGCGGAGCCGACATTCACACCTCTACCGCGGCACAGGTTTTTGGTATGCCGATTGATATGGTAACTCCGCTTATGCGTAGCCGAGCAAAGGCTGTAAACTTTGGAATAGTATATGGCATTGGCGCATTCTCGCTTGCAAAAGATATTGGCGTTTCTAATAAAGAGGCTAAAGATTATATTTCGAGTTATTTAAGCACCTTTAAAGGGGTAGACCGCTTTATGAGCGAGGGTATTACCGCCGCTAAAGAACAAGGTTTTGTTACAACCCTTTTTGGTCGAAGAAGATATTTACCCGAACTTTCCTCCTCTAACCATATGCTAAGGGCATTTGGCGAAAGGGTTGCGCGAAACGCTCCTATTCAGGGCACTGCGGCCGATATTATTAAAATTGCTATGGTAAACGTATTTAGACGCTTAAAGGCCGAAAACCTAAACGCTAAACTTATTTTACAGGTTCACGACGAACTTATTATAGAAGCCGACGAAGCGTGTGCCGAAAGGGCGGCAGAAATTCTTAAAACCGAAATGGAAAACGCTGCTAAAATGAAGGTTGCTCTTACGGCCGACGTTAATATTGGAAAAAGTTGGTACGAGGCTAAAGGATAATGAAAAAGGTA
>JAZODO010000055.1:0-6295 GCA_045597065.1 Acutalibacteraceae bacterium
TATTCAACCCTTGCTCTTTTAATATCCGTTTTAATGATAGCGGGTTCTGTTATATTTTTAAAAACCTTGCCCTCAAAAACTGCTCAAATCGAAATAGACCAATACCGTTTATGCAAAGATGAGCACGGAAACGACATTATAATAATTAAATATCTTCTTATAAATAACCATAAATCGCAAACTCAACTTTTCTATGAAGGCGATTTTTATGTATATCAAAACGGAGTTTCCCTTTCGGAATATGAAGGCGAACTTCCACATGAATATGACTACGACCCTGGCGACCAATATAAATATGTAAAAGGCGGCGTAGAGTTTTATGGTGAAATAGCGTACCTGCTCGATGACCCCTGCTCCGATGTAGAAGTTGAGGTAAACGACTACGGCTTTTTTGAAAAAACAAAAGAAAAAACTTTTAAACTGCAATAAACTAAAGCACCGTGAATTCACGGTGCTTTTTTTATTTAATATTCTTGCATTTGGCTAAAATCTTTTAAAACTAGGCCTTCGTTTTTATCTAGCGCCCAATTTATTTCGTATTCTGCGCCAAATATTAAAAGGTCGCGGCCCCAGCGGTCTTTAACCCATTTGGTCGACTGCATAAGGTTTAAATCTTTTAGGTCTTTTTTGCTGCTTTCAATAAAACGTACAAGTGTGTGGGCGGTGTCTTGACGGTGATACTTAACGCCATATTCGCTTTCCATTCTAAACTGTAGAACGTCGAACTGAAGCATACCAACAACGCCAACGTAAACTCGTTCCATACCGCTATCGGGTAAAAAGAACATCTGAATTGCGCCCTCTTGGGCAATTTGGGTAATGCCCTTATCGAACTGTTTACGCTTTAAGGAATCTATTTGTTCAACAAGCGCAAAATGTTCGGGCGCAAAGGTAGGAATACCCGCGTACTCTACCTTCATGCCGCTTTCGCAAATAGTATCGCCTATCGAGAAAATACCGGGGTCGAAAACGCCAATAATATCGCCGGCATAGGCTTCGTCGATAACGGCGCGTTCGTCGGCCATCATTTGTTGGGGGCGCGAAAGTTTAATAGTTTTCTTACCCTGAACGTGGAAATATTCTTTCGCCCGTTCGAATTTTCCCGAAACAATTCGCATAAACGCTATACGGTCGCGGTGGGCTTTATTCATATTGGCCTGAATTTTAAATACAAAGGCCGAAAAACCTTCGGTAGTTGGCGCAATATATTCGCTGCCCGAACGGTAAGGAAGCGGTTCGGTTGTCATTTCCAGAAAGTTTTCTAAAAAGGGTTCAACGCCGAAGTTATTAAGCGCCGAACCGAAGAAAACGGGCGAAAGTTCGCCCTTTCTAACCTTTTCAAGGTCGAAATCGAAGGAAGCGCCGTCTAAAAGTTCTATTTCGTCTACCAAAGCCTCTCTCATATAGGGGCCGATAAGGCTATCTAAACGTTCGGTGTCGGTTAGTTCGCACTCAATAGCCTCTATTCTGTCCGAACCCGCGTGAGAATCGGAAAAGGTTAGAATTCTACGCTTTTGGCGGTCGAAAACGCCCTTGAAATCGGTTCCCGAACCAATAGGCCAGTTCATAGGGTAGGTTCCTATTCCGAACTCTTTTTCGAGTTGGTCTAAAAGTTCGAAAGAATCTCTGGCGTCGCGGTCCATTTTATTTATAAAGGTAAAAATGGGAATATGGCGCATAGCGCAAACCTTAAAGAGCTTTCGGGTTTGGGGTTCGATACCCTTTGCCGCGTCGATAACCATAACAACGCTGTCGGCGGCGGTTAAGGTGCGGTAGGTGTCTTCCGAGAAGTCTTGGTGTCCCGGGGTATCAAGAATGTTAATACAATAGCCGTTATATTCGAATTGGAGTACCGAAGAGGTTATAGAAATACCTCTCTTCTTTTCAATTTCCATCCAGTCGGAAACGGCGTGTTTATCGTTTTGTTTTCCCTTTACCGAACCCGCCGACTGAATTGCGCGGCCGTAAAGTAAAAGTTTTTCGGTTAGAGTGGTTTTACCGGCGTCGGGGTGCGAAATTATTGCAAAGGTTCGGCGCCTGGAAATTTCACTTTTTATGTCGGGCATAATTATCTCCTAACAAAATTTACTAATAGATAGTTTAACCCTAGTATATTACCATAAATACAAAAAGTTTTCAAGAAATAAAAAAATGCCCACCTAGAGGCACCCTCCGTAAGGAAGGTGCCTCAGTTATATTCGCCAAAGGCGAGTTATATTGCTTCGCAGTTATATTATGCTACGCATAGTTATATTGCCCTTCGGGCAGTTTTAAGGGCGGATATAATATCACGAAAACCGATAGGTTTTCATATCACTTTTTAGAAATATCTCGCCTTTGGCGAGGTATTCTAAAGAATATCACTGTGAGACCTGTCTCACAATATCACTTATTATTCTTATCTTTGAGATAGGTTAATTTTAAAGTATGTAACCCACTATGACACTTTCAAACCGAAAGTGTCAATTTTTATATAAAAAGAAAGTAGGGAGAACACTTCTTTACGAAGTGTCTCCCTAAGCGGTAGGCATTTTTTTAAAACATTTTTTCAAGTCTTTTTTTAATATAGGTTGCAAGTAAATTTGCCGTTCCTGCCGTTCCAAGATGAGAAGACTCTACGCAAAGGTCGTAGGTTTTAGCGTCGCCCCATTTTGCGCTGCAATAATGGTCGTGATAGGCTTTACGGGTTTTATCGTGGCGGTCCATTTTTTCTACCGCATCTTCGCGGTTTAACTCGAACTGTTCCATAACCCGCTTTATTCTATATTCGCGTTCGCCCTTTACGAAAATGGTTATAAGCCCTTTGCGGCCCTTTAAAACCTCTTCGGCACAACGGCCAACTATTACGAAAGACTCGCCCGAATCGGCAAGACGACGAATGTAGTCGAATTGGTGTTCTATAACGTGGTCTTCAAGGGCGTTTGTGTGGCCCTTAACCGTTCTGTTTAAAAAGGGGTTTCTCTTCTTTTCGGAATACTTATAGAGGTGTTTAGCGTCGATATCCATTTCTTCGGCGATGTGTTCAACAATGTTTCGGTCGTAAAGTTTAAGGCCTAATTCTTTCGCCAAAGCTCTGCCGATATGTTTTCCGCCGCTTCCGAATTCGCGCCCAATAGCAATAATATACTGGTTAGACATAAGGTTCCTCCCTTTACTAATATTTTAGCAATATCTTATAAATATAAGCGCAGTTGCAACTAAAAGAACAATGATGGTTGCGGGAACCGACTGTTTGCAGAATTTGCCCCAACCTATCATATAACCGCTTTTAGCGGCAACCGAAGTTCCTACAACGTTGGCCGAAGCGCCAATAGGTGTTGCCGAGCCGCCTATGTCGGTACCAATAGCAAGGCTCCAAGCAAGGGTGTCGAGCGGAACGCCCGAAGAAGCGGCCGCAAGGTTAGATATAACGGGAACCATAGTTGCGGCAAAAGGAATATTGTCTACAAAGGCCGAAGCTATTGCCGAAATCCAAATTATAATAGCAACCATAACAAGTAGGTTTCCGCCCGAAATGTTTGCGATAAAGGCGGCGATAAGTTCTAGAATTCCGGTTTGCTCTAATCCGCCTACTACCATAAATAAACCAACAAAGAAAAGTAGGGTTTTATAGTCTACCTTAGAAAGAATAAAGCCAATATTTTTTCCCGCACAAAGAAGGGTAATAATAGCAATAAATAAACCGATAGCGGCAACCGAAAGACCTGTTTGCGCGTGGGTTACTAAAAGTATAATTGCCAACGCGAAAATTATAATACTAATTATAAAGTCCTTCATATCTGTTATTGCCGAAGAAGGGGTAGGAACGGCCGAAAGGTCTTTTTCGCAAGTGTCTGCCGCCTTTAAACTTTTTCGGTTAACGAGGTAAAAGTAGGCAACAATAATAACAAGACCAACGCCGGCAATAATACCTGTATTAAATAAGAAGTCGGTAAAGGAATAGCCAAGGGTACTACCGATAATAATGTTTGGCGGGTCGCCGCACATTGTAGCGCTTCCGCCAAGGTTAGCGCAAAAGATTTCGGCAATTATCATAGAAATAGGGTTAAACTTTAATAGTTTAGCGAGTTCAATGGTAATTGCGGCTAAGAATAGAATAACGGTAATACTATCGATAAACATCGCAAGTACCGCCGACATAACCATAAACGAAATGAAAAGCGGAGTTGTTTTATAACGAACTAACTTTGCAAGGCAAAGGCATAAAAACCTAAAGAAGCCCGATTTAGCCATACCCTCTACCATTATCATCATTCCCGCAAGGAATATAATGGTAGCCCAGTCGATACCGCTATGGCTCGCTTCATGTTCTATGTTAGGATTGGCCCACCAAAAGTCTAAATGAATTAGGCTTTTAAGGTTTAAGGTTTCGAAAATGGCCGTACCGCTTTGCATAATAATACCAAAAACAACCGTAAACATTAAAAGACCGCAACCAATGGTTACCAAATGGCGTTCGATTTTATCGAGAACGATAAGCGTAAACATTAAAACGAAAATTACAACCGCTGCAATTTGTGCCGCTATCATTTGCTTTCCCCCTTTAAGGAAATTTAAGAAAGTTCTTTTTTATATTATATTATCTATATAGTTTTTTTGCAAGAAAAATCATTTTTTAAGCCTTCCTATTGTTGACATTATACAAATAAATGTTAAAATATAACTAGTCTTAATTTAAACTTGAGGTTTTAAGTTTATGAAAAACTTTATAAAATCACATCTTTACAGTTTAATAATTACCGCTATTTCGGTTCTTTTTTCGGCCGCTTTTACCGTAGGCCTTGCTTTAACGCGCTTTTTGGGCGCCGGAATAATTACGATTATCGCCCTTGTTTTACTCGCTTTTTCGGTTTTGGTTTTTGTTTTAACCAAAAATACCGCCAAAAAGGTTCGAACAACTATCGGTACAATTCTCGCCTTTATAATTCTTTTAGCCCAAATTATAAGCGGCTATTATATAGCCGTTTCGGTTGCCGCCTTAAACCAAATGTCTACCCCTTCGGCCGAATATGCCGAACTTGGGGTTTATGTTAGAATAGACGACGCGGCAACAGAACTTTCCGATACAAAAGATTATGTTTTCGGTATTTTAGAAAAGCTGGACCGCGAAACGACAAATATCGCTCTTGAAAAACTCGGCGAAACCTTTTTTGCCGCCCCAAAAATACAAGAGTTTAGCGGAATAGAAGAACTGATGGATGCGCTTATTAACAGTAAAACCATTAGCGCAATTTTAATAAACGAAGCCTTTTTGGCCCTTCTTTGCGATACTGAAAAAGGCGAAGAAGATATATCTAAAATTCGCGAAATTTGCCTTATTAAAATAGAAAAAGAAACCGCTAATATAGAAGAGATTGTCCCCGAAAATGACGGCTCGGTATTTACGGTTTATTTTAGCGGTATAGATACCCGCGGCCGCATCTCTAAACGTAGCCGAAGCGACGTTAACATTATAGCAACGGTAAATACAAAAACCGGCCAAGTTCTTTTGGTTTCTACCCCGCGCGACTATTATGTTCCCCTTTCTATCTCAAACGGTATTCCCGATAAACTTACCCACGCCGGCGTTTACGGAATAGACGTTAGTATAGACACCCTTGAAATGATATACGGAATAAATATTGACTATTATTTTAAGGTTAATTTCGACGGGTTTAAAAATATTATCGACGCGCTCGGCGGAATAAACGTTTATTCTAACTATACCTTTAACGTAGGTAAAAAGTTCAGTTTTGTTAAAGGCAGTAACTTTTTAAACGGCGAACAGGCTCTTGCCTTTGCTCGCGCAAGAAAACAACTCCCCGAAGGCGACCAGGGGCGCGGTAAACACCAAATGGAGGTTATAAACGGGGTAATTACTAAAATTTGCAGCCCCGCAATTCTTGCTAACTATACCGAAACGCTAAACGGTATTTCGGGCAGTTTTGAAACAAGTATTCCTTACGAAAAAATTGCAAAACTTGTTCAAAATCAAATTAAAAATAAAACAAAATGGCGCGTTACCTCCTACGCCGTTTCGGGTACGGGGGCTTCTAAAAAGGTTTATTCTTTAAGCCTTAAAGCCTACGTTGTAGTTCCCGATGAACAAACAATTAACAAGGCCAAAGACCTTATGAACCAGGTTAGAAACGGAAGCGTTCCTAACGTATAAAAGTAAAACCCCCTACGCTATCGCTCACGCCCCGTAGGGCAGTATTTCCTTAAAAATGTGAAATTTAGGCACAATAATGCGTTAAAACCCGCCAATACGCGTCAGCGTTATTGGCGGGTTTTGCCTTTTCTTGCACTCTAAATT
>JAZODO010000056.1:0-2042 GCA_045597065.1 Acutalibacteraceae bacterium
TGTTATATTATAATTGTTTAAAATACAAGAGGTTTTTTAAATGGAAATTGAGGCAAAAAAGAAGGTTTTAAGTTGTATTCAGCCCAGCGGTATGCTTACCCTTGGTAACTATTTGGGAGCGCTTAAAAATTGGAAAAATATGCAAGAGGAGTTCGACTGCACCTTTGCGGTAGCCGACCTTCACGCTATAACCGTTAGACAGGAGCCGGCTAAACTCCGCCAACAAATTTATTCTACCTATGCGCTTATGTTGGCGCTTGGCCTTAGCCCCGAAAGGTCTACCCTGTTTATTCAATCACACGTTCCCGCTCACAGCCAACTTGCATGGCTTCTTTCATGCTATACCCAGTTTGGCGAAATGTCGCGTATGACCCAATTTAAAGACAAATCGGCAAAACACGCCGATAACGTTAACGTTGGTCTTTTTTCCTACCCCGTACTTATGGCGGCCGATATTTTACTTTATAAGCCCGACTTTGTACCGGTAGGCGCTGACCAAAAGCAACACCTTGAAATAGCGCGCGATATTGCCGAGCGTTTTAACGGACTTTACGGCGACGTATTTACCGTTCCCGACCCTTATATTCCTAAGGTTGGCGCTAGGGTTATGTCGCTTCAAGACCCGACTAAAAAAATGTCGAAATCGGACGAAAATCTTAACTCTTGGGTTGCAATTTTAGATACCCCCGACGACATTATGAGAAAGTTTAAACGCGCCGTTACCGATAGCGAAGCTAGGGTTTGTGTTGGCGAAGAAAAGCTCGGAATTAACAACCTTATCGGTATTTATTCGGCAGTAACCGGTAAAACCGCCGACCAAATTACCGCCGAATTCGAAGGCAAGGGCTACGGCGACTTTAAAAAGGCTGTTGGCGAAGCGGTTGTTGAAGAACTACGCCCCATTCGCGAATCTTACGAAGCAATAATTAAAGACAAGGCCGCACTCGAAGCCCTTTATCGCGAAGGCGCCGATAAGGCAGGCTATGTTGCTAGAAAAACCCTTTCTAAAGCGATGAAAAAGGTTGGTTTTGTACTATGAGTTTCCCCCTTGTTGGAAACGGAAGAATTTTAAAAGCGATAGATTCGCTTGTTTCTTCGGATAGGCTTCCCCACGCTATTATTATTGAGGGCGAAAAGGGGCTCGGCAAACGAACCCTTTCTAAATACATTGCAAAGGTTGCTGTATGTAGCGGAGAAGAAAAGCCTTGCTGTACTTGCCGAAACTGTCATCTGGCCGACGCTTTAACCCACCCCGATATTGAAATAGTTTCGGTTTTGCCTAAAAAGAGAAACATTTTGGTAGACCAAATTAGAGACCTTCGTTCTACCGCATACCGTTCGGCCCATACGGCGGCTCGCAGAGCCTTTATTATTGAACAGGCCGACACTATGAACCCAAATTCACAAAACTCGCTTTTAAAGGTTTTAGAAGAACCGCCAAGCGATGTTGTATTTATTCTACTCGCTAACGCGGCAGAAAACCTTCTTGATACGGTAGTTTCTCGTTGTTTAACCCTTTCGCTTACCACCCCAACTACCGAAGAAGCGATAGCCTATTTAACTAAAACCGCTAAAATTTCGGCCGACGAGGCAGAACTTCTTTTAAAGGACGAAAAAAATAATATAGGTAAGGTTTTAGACCGCATAAACGGAACTAAAGAAAGTTTAGGCAGAGCCCTTGCCCACGATTATTTTCGCGCTATTTTAGAGGGAGATACTCTTTCGGCTCTACTTATTACCGTTCCGCTAGAAAAAGATAGGGCCGAAACCGAAAAGTTTAGCGAAGAGCTTTGTGATATACTTTTAAACAAAACAAAAGAGCTAAAACACCTAATTCAAACCGCACGAGAATATGCCGATATGTATAGAGCGGTTTGCGAAATTCAAGACACCCTTATTACAAATATAAATCTTGGCTTGTATTTTACGGCGTTAACCTCGAAAATAATGGCCGTAAAGAACAAATCTTAAAGAAAAGAGGATTTTATGACAGAAGTTATATCTGTTAAATTTAAACCCGAAGGCAGAGCCTATTTCTTTGA
>JAZODO010000057.1:0-4456 GCA_045597065.1 Acutalibacteraceae bacterium
AACTATTTTCTTTTTCACTTTGTTACTCTCCTAACCATAATAAATCAGATTTTATGGTAGAATTATACCATAAAAGCCCAATGAATACAAGCACATCTAAAAACGGAGCAGAAATCTCTGCTCCGTTTTCTTATTTATTATATCTCTCCACCACACTATGTATAGCAATGCAAAATCTGTCGAAAAGTGTCAATGTTGTCAGCAACGGGTCACCCTCGCGGATGCGAAGGGTTCTTCTGATTTCTTTGGGAATTACGATTCTCCCTAAATCGTCAACTCTTCTGACAATGCCAGTAGCTTTCATATATAAATTCTCCTTTAATTTAAATCGTGATGTTAGTATTTGTAACTCGTGGGAATTTATACTGTTTTGCAGCAGTTTTTTGTTTTGCTTTTTATCTTTTAAAGATTGACAAAAAAATATCAATCTGCTATACTGAAAATGGTTTTAAACCAATATTTTTTTATAAAAGGAGTTTTTATTATGGCAACATCTAAAGTGGCTTATCTTGTAAAGCCTAAAATTGTAGACGGCGTTGAAGGCGAAGCTATTGTTGAGCTGCGCGACATCGAAATCCCTACCCCAGGCCCCGGCGAAATTTTAGTTAAGGTAGAAGGTTGCGGCATTTGCGGTACCGACGTTCATGAATATCGTTATAATCCTTTTGGTTATAAGGAAATAGTTTTGGGACACGAAGGAACCGGTGAGGTTGTTGCTATTGGCGAAGGCGTTACCACCGACACCAAGGGCGACCCCATTAAGGTTGGCGACAAGGTTGTAACTTCGGTTCTTCTTTGCGGAGAATGCGACTACTGCCGCCGATACCCCGAACTTCCTAACCTTTGCGAAGGTCTTGGCGTTTATGGTCTTATTGAAGACGATGACCAACACCACAATAACGGTTGGTTCGCAGAACATATTTTAGTTCGCAAAAACTCTTCTATATTTGTTGTTAACGGAATGAGCGTAGACGAAAGAATGCTTATTGAACCCGCTTGTGTTTGCGTTCACTCTTGGAACCGCGCTAAATCTACCAACCTTATTAACTTTGGTTCTACCGTTTTAGTTCAAGGTTGTGGTCCTATCGGCCTTATGCAGATTGCTGTATTAAAGGCTGCCGGCGTTGTAAACATTATTGCCGTAGACGGTGTTGATACACGCCTTGCTCTAGCTAAGGAAATGGGCGCTACTTCGGTAATTAACTTTAGAGAACTTAAAACTATTGAAGAAAGAGTTGCTAAGGTTAAAGAACTTACAAACGGCTTTGGCGCAGACTTTGTATTCCAATGCACCGGCGTTCCTCAAGCAGCAGCCGACGCATATAAGTATGTTCGTCGCGGCGGCGGTTATTGTGAAATGGGCTTCTTTGTAAACGCAGGCGAATGCACCATGAACCCCCACTTCGACCTTTGCAACAAGGAAATTACCCTTGTTGGTTCTTGGGTTTACAGCGCTAACGAATACATTGAAACCTTAGGCTTTATTAAGAATGCTAAAGAAATGAACATTCCTATTGAAAAGCTTGTTACCGACCATTACCCCTTAGAACAATATGTAGACGCTATGGAAAAGAATATTTCTCTTACCGGCGTAAAAATTGCTATTGTAATGGAATAATAAAACACCAATCCCCCAAGGGCAAGGGCCTTTGGGGGAATTTTTTTTAGAACACAAACTTAAATGTGTTTTTACCCTTTTTAGGGATTTCGTATTTTTCGGGAAGAGCAGGGCCGCACGAATGAGAACCTACGCCGCGCATTCCAAGGTCAATACAAACGTTTACAAAATCGTTTTCGGGAAGTTCGAAGTTGTGTTTTGTGTCGCGAAGTTGGGCGGTAGTATAGGGGTTAACCGAGAAAGAGAAAGGCTTTTCTGCGGTTAAAGTAAATAGCCCGTGGAGTGCTAAATATTCGCTTTCATAGTGGCTTCCCGATTCTTGAGGACGAATAAAGTTAATGTCGTAATTTTGTTGAGCGGTACTGTTATATAGGCCATATTCGCAAGCAACCTTTTTATCGCAATAACTCTCGTATGGGCCAAAACCAATAAACGAAAAACCGTTATAAGCCTTATCTACGCCAAACTCAATACCAAAGCGGGGGAAGTTTTCAACATAAGCGCCAAGTTCATATTCTACCGAAACGGTAAGTTCATTACCCTTTACCGCATATTCAAGGTTATAACTTACGGCAGGGGTTAGACAATTTGCGCACAAGCAACCCTTAAACTTGTATCCGTTTTCGGTTTCTTCGCAAGATAAAACATAGGGTTTAGCGGAATCTAAATGGCAACGGTCTATCCACTTTGGAACAAGCAGTCGGTCGTTATCGGTATAACGGGTAATATTAAAGTGAATGGGGGTTTTTAAAACCTCGGCTCCGTCGGCCTTAATAGAGGTAATTTCTGCGGTTGCTTTATTAACCTCTATTGAAACCTTTTTAAAGTTAGAAACTATTTCGGGTTTTTCTACCGATTTCTTTTCGGATTTTAGTTTTCCGCCGTAAACCGCCTTCATTTCAAGGGCGTTAGATTTAACCTTTCGGTCGGGGGTAACAAGTCCGTCGGCACAGAAGTTGCCGTCGTGTTCGGCTTCGCCAAAATCGCCACCGTATAGGTAGCCGTTTTCGGTTTTAATGGCGTGGTCAGCCCATTCCCAAACAAATGCACCCATGAGTTGGTCGTTGTTATAAATTAAGTCCCAATATTCGGAAATATCGCCGCAGCTGTTACCCATAGCGTGGGTATATTCGCAAAGCACAAAGGGGCGAGTTTCTTTTGGATTATCGATAGACTTTTCGCGAATTTTAGCGCAGTCGGGGTACATCATACTAACCATATCTACAAGGTCGGTATAGTAATATTTTTCGTCGGCATTTTGGAGACTTTCGTAGTGAACGGGGCGAGAATCGCGGCCTTTAATATATTTAGCGCCGGGAATAAAAGCCTTACCAAACGAACTTTCGTTACCAAGCGACCAAATAATTACACAAGGACGGTTTTTATCGCGTTCTACAAGGGCAACATCGCGGTCGAAAATACCTTCGGTAAAGCGTTCGTCTTCGGCATAACCTGCCCAAAGAGCAAAATCTTCAACGCCTTCGTAAAAGGCAGAACCGTGCATTTCAACATCGGCTTCGTCCATTACATAAAGGCCTAAAACATCGCATAAAAGGTAAAATTCGGGACGGTTGGGGTAGTGAGAGGTTCTAACCGCGTTTACATTTAAGGATTTCATAAGGGTTAGGTCTTCTACCAAGTTGTCTAAACTAACGGTAGCGGCGGTAACCGGATTAAAGTCGTGGCGGTTAACGCCTTTAAGTTTAATGTGTTCGCCATTGATTTTAAACACCTTACCCTCGATAGAAACGGTTCTAAAACCAACCTTTTCTATAATTTTTTCGCCATTTGCGAAAAGTTCAAGGTTATATAGGTTTGGCTCTTCGGCCGACCAAATTTTAACCTTTTCACATTTGAGTTCTACCGTTTCGCCGGCGGGGGCAAGGGCTGTTTCGCCGTTGAAATTAAGGGTAATATCTACCGGACTTTCGTTTTTAAAGGTTAACGCGCCGGCGCTTCCTAAAAAGGCGGTTTCTATTTTATAATCGGTAATATGTTTTTCAGGGCGGGTTAAAAGATAAACGTTACGATAAATGCCCGAAAAGCGGAACTTGTCTTGACATTCTAAATAAGAAGAAACGCTCCATTTTAAAACTAAAACGTCGATAGTGTTTTGGCCGTTTAGGGCAAGGGCGGTAATATCGAATTCGCTGGTAGCGTGAGAAATTTGGGAATAGCCCTTAAACTCGCCGTTTATGTAAAGGTAAAAGGCGCAGTCGACACCTTCGAAGTTAAGGTAGTATTTTTCGCCCTGCTTTTTGTCGAGGTTAAAGGTTCTGCGATAGTGCCAACAAGGGTTATTGTCGGCAACGTTGGGGAAAAGTACGGGGAAGGGGTAGCGCACGTTAATATACTGTATATAATCATAACCGTGCATTTGAACGCAGGCGGGAACGGGAATTTCGCTATCGAGAGTTTCGTTTAAAACGAAATCTTCAACCTTTTCGTGGGCCTTTATTTGCCAAGTACCGTCAAGCGAGGT
Source organism: Acutalibacteraceae bacterium (assembly GCA_045597065.1). GTDB lineage: Bacteria > Bacillota > Clostridia > Oscillospirales > Acutalibacteraceae > SFWF01. The sequence continues at coordinate 4,101 of JAZODO010000057.1, forward strand.
AAAACGAGAAGACGACTCGCGGTTTACTATACCGTAAATTTCTTCTACCTTATCAGTCTCGGCAAAGGGAATATAATAACTACGATGAGGGGTTGTACCAATTCGGTCAAACTTTAAGTATTCTTTCATAAAACCTTCTCCTTTGAGCTTTTTACGCTTAAAACCATTATACCTTATAATCTTTATAAAAGCAACAAAAAAGCAGAGCTTTAGGGAGTTGCGATTAGGGACGAAATCGGTTACAAAACTGTATACACCTAAAAAAGATAAATTTTTAGTGGAATAAAAGACGAAAAGACACGGTAATGCTAACGCATACCGTGTCTTTTTAACACATTAGGCCGCAAAAATTTGCT
>JAZODO010000058.1:0-15175 GCA_045597065.1 Acutalibacteraceae bacterium
AAACCCGGTGTGTCGGCAACATAACCGCCAAAATCGTGGGCAAAAAGTTCGGTATGGCGCGTTGTATGGCGGCCTCTGCCGAGTTTATCGGAAACAAGACCTGTACTTAAATTAAGGGTTGGGAAAATAACGTTTAAAAGACTCGATTTACCCGCGCCCGAATTGCCCGTAAACGCGCTAATACAGTTTTTAAGTTCTTCCTTGATTTGGTCTATTCCTTGGCCGTTTACAGCCGAACAGGCTATTGTTTTAAAACCTGCATTTTCATAGATTTTACACCATTTTTCTACGTTTTCGAGGTCGTTCTTATTAAAAAGAATTATAGGCTCGATATTTTTATAGGCGCAAATGGCAGTCATTCGGTCGATAAGTAAGGTATTAGGGGTAGGAGTTACCGAAGAAGAAACTATAAACAGTTTATCTATATTAGAAACGGGAGGACGAAAGAGCATATTTTTTCGGTTTAAAATGGTATCTACCGCACCTTTTTCGCCCGAAAGAGATATTTCTACCCTATCGCCTACCAAGGGGGTTTGACCCTCGCTTCTGAAACGGCCTCGGGCCTTACATTCGATAATTCCTTGTTCGGTTTCTACGTAGTAAAAGCCTGAAAGGGCTTTAACAATAAGTCCTTTCATATGGCTAGTTTACCTTTTCGTAGGTTAAAACATAACCGTTTGTTCCCATATTGATTTCGGTAAATTTAATTTTCATTATTTCTACGTTACCTATAGCCGCATTATAGTAATAAATACTTGCGTTTTGAGGAAGGCTGGAAACTGCAACATCGGTAAACTTATAGGTGGCGGTATTTTCGCCATTAAAACTTACAGTTCCTCTTGTTTCTTCTAAGGCAGAACCGTTGCAGTAAATAGATACTTCTACATGTTCTGCATCTTGATATTTAGGCAAAGTAACGGTAAATTCGCCCGCAGGAATTTTACCTTTACTTACTACGATATCAACCGTACTTCCCTTTCCGATTTGTGTTGATTGTTTAGAGTCGGGATTGGTTGCACAAACGTAGTCTTTTGGATATTCGTTAGAATATTGTTCGGTAATCTCGCCGAGTTTAAGTCCGTTAAAGTTTAAAATCCCCTCAACTTCATCGCGATGAGCACCTAAAACTTTAGGGAAGTTAATAAGATTTTTAGGAGCACCGGAACTTACATAAAGAGTAATTTGACTATCGGATGCGATTTCTGCGCCTGCATAAGGTTCTGTTCTGATAACGTAGCCTTTTTCTGTGTCGGCGCTTTCTTCGTAGGTAATTTTAATGTTTTTAATATTAAAACCAGCATTCTCGAGTTGAGCGGTTGCGTGTTGCTCTAACTTTTTATAAACTTCGGGCAAAGCAATAAGTTTTTGGCCCATACTTACTGTAATAGTAACCTTTTGGCCTTCTTTTACATATTTTCCCGCATCGGGAACCTGGTTACAAATTACACCTCTGTCGTAATTTGAATTATAATCAGAATCTACTTCGAATTCGTAATACTTTCTGTATTCAGTATTGCCTAAAACCTCTTCTTGAGTCATACCGATAAAAGACGGAAGTTTAATTTCTTTATTTTTATCCTTTGAATTTCCACCAAAATTGATAATATTAAGGTTAATAGCTAACCAACCAAGCAGCACAATTAAAGCAAGTACAAATGAAATTGTTACACCAAAAAGAATAGGAATAATTTTATTTTTAGCATTCTTTTTAGCCTTTTCGTGTTTTGCTTTAGGCTTAGGTTCATCTTTTACGCCAACGGTATCGATAAATTTTGTAGGAGAGTCGTCTACAAAGTAGTCGTAATCGAAGGTAATGGCAGAGTTCTTTTTAAAGGCTTCTAGGTCGCAAAGCATTTCTGCCGCCGATTTATAACGGCGAATAGTTTCTTTTTGCATTGCATGCATTGTAATTTGTTCAAGACCTAGAGGAATAGAACCGTTTATATCGCGAGGTAAAGTAGGTTCTTTTTGAAGTTGCATAATTGCAACAGAAACTGCACTTTCGGCTTGGAAAGGACGAGTTCCGGTAAGCATTTCGTACAGCATAACGCCAACCGAATAGATATCGGCCTTTTCGTCGGTTTTTTCGCCTTTAGCTTGTTCGGGGCTAATATAATGAACCGAGCCGATAGCTTTATCGGTCATAGTTTCTTGTTCGCTACGAGCAAAACGAGCTATACCAAAGTCGGCAACCTTAATTACACCATCGGGTAAGACCATAATATTTTGGGGTTTGATATCTCTGTGAACAACGCCCTTATCGTGTGCGTGTTGAAGACCACGAAGAATTTGAAGGGTAAAGTGAACCGCTTCGTTCCAAGAAAGGGGGCCGCTTTGTTCGATATGTTCTTTTAAGGTAACACCATCGATATATTCCATAACGATATATTGAATTAAGTCGCCAAAGCTAACGTCAAATACCTTAACAACGTTTGTATGAGAAAGTACGGCAATAGCCTTAGATTCGTTTTTAAAGCGGCGAAGGAATTCTTCGTTTTTAGTGTATTCCTCTTTTAAAATTTTAATAGCAACAATTTTGTCTTCTTGATTATCGTAGGCCTTGTAAACAACGGCCATTCCGCCAACACCAACAATTTCTTGTATTTCGTAGCGGCCGTCAAGTCGCTTTCCTACATATTTATCCATAAAAACCTTCCTATCTGCCTTTTGGCTTTTAGATTATATTAGTAGATTAGTACCGCTGTTATATTATCTGCTCCGCCCGCATTGTTTGCCATATCAATTAGTTTTTCAACACAAACTTCGGGAGCAGAAGTTTTAACCGTTTCGAGTATATTTTGTTCATCTACAAAGTTGGTTAAACCGTCGGTGCAGATGAGAATTGCCGTACTGTCGGGTTTTAGAACAATATTATAATCGCACATAACGGTTTCTTTTGCACCAAGGGCGCGGGTTATAACGTTCTTTTGGGGGTGAGTTTTAGCTTGTTCTGCGCTAATTTCACCGTTACGCACCATAGCTTCTACAACCGAATGGTCAACAGTTATTTGCTCAATTTCGTTGTTACTTATAAAGTATGCTCGACTATCGCCAACATGAACTATGTGGGCAAGGTTGTCTATTACGAAAACAACCACCGCAGTTGTTCCCATTCCTTTATAGGTTTCATCGGTTTGAGCAAGGTCGTGAATTTCGGTGTTGGCCGAATCTACCGCTGCGCGCAGAAGATTTTCAATAGCCGTTGAATTCATTTTAGGGGAATATGACCTTTTAATATAGTTAGAAATAACAGTTGAAGCCTTTTGACTTGCAAAATCGCCACCGTTGGCACCGCCCATTCCGTCGCACACAACGGCAAAGACCGCACCGTTATCGAATTCGCCGGTATAAAAAGCGTCTTGATTTACCTTTCGGCGCATACCGATATCGGTTTTACTGTAAATCTTCATATTGTTCCCCTCCTTTGTTTTCAAATTTTCGGCGAAGTTGTCCGCAAGAGGCGTTTATATCGCCGCCAAGGGTTCTTCTCACCGTTGTATTTATACCAAGGCCGTTTAGCCTATCGGCAAAGGCGCGAATAGACTTTTGGTCTGATTTAACGAAATTGTTTTCTTCTACCGGGTTTACCGGAATTAAATTTACGTGGCACATAATGCCTTTAAGTATTTGGGCAAGTTTTAGGGCACATTCTTCGGTATCGTTTTTGCCCTTAATCATTGCATATTCGAAAGATATACGGCGGCCGGTTACCTTTTGATAGTCTTTACAAGCCTTAATAAGCTCGGCTATGTTCCAACGACGGTTAACCTTCATCATATCGCTTCTGATATCATCGAAAGGGGCGTGGAGCGAAATTGAAAGGGTTATTGGCAGGTTAAGCTCGGCTAGTTTATATATTCCCGTAACCAAACCCGAAGTTGAAAGCGAAATGTGCCTATAACCAATACCTAAACCTTCGGGGTCGGACACAAGTTCTAAAAACTTTTTAACGTTATCGAAATTATCGAGCGGTTCGCCCATTCCCATAAGCACAATATTAGAAACTCTAACGCCATTATCGGTTCCCGCCTTCATAACCTGGGCAAGCATTTCCGAAGGGTAAAGGTTTCTAAAAAGGCCCTGGATTCCGGAAGCACAAAAACTACAACCCATTCGGCAACCAACCTGGGTAGAAATACAAACGGTATAACCGTGATTATATTTCATTAAAACCGATTCGATTCGCTCGCCATCGTGTAGTTCGTAAAGGTATTTAACCGTTTCGTCTAAACCGGAAACCAGTTTTCGAACAATTTTAACGGTTGGAATAAAATAGATAGCCGAAAGTTTATCGCGAAGGTCTTTAGAAATGTTTGTCATTTCGCTAAAACTTTCACAGCCCGACGCTACCCATTTATAAACCTGTTCGGCACGGAACTTTTTTTCGCCAAACTCTAAAAAGTCGGCAATAAGTTCGTCTTTAGATAGCGAACGTATATCTTTTAGTTGCAATTTTACACCTCGCTTTGGGCGATTAGTTTTTTTGAATTACTGCGGCATAAAAGCCGTCGGAATTATTTGTTATATTAGAAAAGGTTTGCTCTAAAACAAGCGAACATTCTGGGTGGGCCTTTAAAAAGGCTAAAACATTTTCGCCGTTTTCAAGTTTGTTTAAAGTACAGGTAGAATAAAGAATTTTTCCGCCTTTATTTAAATAATTTAGAGCGTTTTCTAAAATTTCGAGTTGAATTTTAGCGAGTTTTTCAAAAGAGTCTTGCTTTTTATACTTAATATCGGGTTTTCGTCGGATTACGCCAAGACCCGAACAAGGAACATCGCAAATTATTTTATCGAAAAGGCCTAGTTCGCTGTTAAATACAGTAGCATCGGCCACCTTTGTCTTAATATTTTTTATAGAAAGCCTTAAAACGCCCTTTTCTATAAGTTCGGCTCGGTGGGGGTAAAGTTCACACGATACTACCCTACCCTTACCAGCCGTAAGCGCGGCATTAAAACTTTTACCGCCCGGGGCGGCGCAAAGGTCTAAAACCGAGTCAGACTCGGAAATATTTAACATTTCTATAGCCTTTTGACAAGAAAGGTCCTGAAGAAAGAAGAGGCCGTTTTTATAGGAATTTAAACTTTCTACCGAACCGGAAAGGTTTAACAGAAGGGTTGTTTTAGAAAGGATTTTCGCCGCAACATTTTCGCCTTCTAGAACACTTACGAGTTCTTCGGCGGTTGTTTTATTAGTATTTACCCTTGCAAAGGTTGGGGGCGTAGTTAAAGCGTTTTCTAAAAAAGATTTAGTAAAGTCTACGCCATAGTCTGAAATTAGTACCGAAACTATCCAGTCGGGACAAGAATAGGCCACAGAAATATCGTAGATACTGTTGCCCGTCGGCAGCAGAATTTCGGTTCGAATAAGGTTTCGAAGCACACCGTTTACAAAGGAAGCGTTAAAAGATTCGTTAGAATTTTTTATAATTTTTACCGCTTCGTTTACGGCCGCACTATCCGGCACCTTTGACATATATTTTATTTGATAAACTGCGCTTCTTAAAACCGCTAGGGTTAACGGTTTTAATTTTTTAAGCGGAGTTTTAATTAGTTTTTTAAGGTAAAAATCTATGGTAACCATTCGGTCGAGAGTTCCATAGAAAATAGCGGTTGCAAGGGCTTTATCTTCGCTTGATAGCGGGTTCTCTTTAAAGATAGAATTAAGCACTAAATTTGAATAGCCACCGCTTTCGGTTACCTTTTTTAGGGCAAGCGCCACTAAATAACGGGGGTTTATATTATTCACCGCCAACCACACTGCCTACTTCAATTTTATGGCCAACTAAATAGTCCTTTGCCGACATACGCTTTGAACCTTCGGGTTGAATTTCGGTTAAAGAAATCGAAGTTCCGCCACTACAAGCAATAACGAGTTCGCCGTTTGACTTAATAATAGTACCCGCAGGTTTATTTGTAGGTTCGCTAATTTCACTAGCAAAAACCTTTATACGCTTACCGCCAAGCATAAAATAAGCGGCAGGCCAAGGGTTAAAGCCACGAATAAGATTACGGGTTTCTTCGGCCGTTTTATTAAAGGTTAAAAGGCCCATATCTTTAGTAATTATTGGGGCATAGGTTGAAAGTTCTTCCCTTTGAGCAGTGGGGGTGATTTCGCCCTTTTCTAGTTTTTCTAGGGTTTCGAGCATAAGAGTTGCGCTCATTTGAGCGAGGCGGTCATGAAGTTCGCCCGCCGTTTCATTAGGGCCGATAGGTGTAGCGCTTTTAAGAAGCATATCGCCTGTGTCGATACCCTTTGCCATATACATTGTAGTAATACCGGTTTCTTTATCGCCCGATACAATAGACCAATGAATCGGAGAAGCACCTCTGTGGCGAGGGAGAAGCGAAGCATGGCCGTTTACGCAGCCGTATTTAGGAATATTTAAAAGCGATTCTGGTAAAATTTTACCGAATGCAACGGTTACAATAACATCGGGGACAAGAGCGCGTATTTGTTCTTCAATTTCGGGCCCTTTAAGGGAACCGGGTTGAAAAACGGGGGCGCCAAGTTCAAGCGCACAAACCTTAACGGGGGGAGGCGTTAAAACTTGTTTACGGCCAACCGCTTTATCGGGTTGGGTAAAAACGCCAACTATATTATGCCCCGCGTTTGCTAAGGCATTAAGGGTTGGAACCGAATATTCAGGGGTTCCCATAAAAAGGATTTTCATAAAAAACTCCTAATTTAAATTACTTTACCAAACGGTCTTTAAAAATTATGCCGTCTAAATGGTCGATTTCGTGGCAAAGCGCGCGAGCCATTAGGCCTTCACCGGTTACGGTAATATTTTTACCAAACCTATCTTGGGCACGAACGGTTACCTTTTGGGGGCGTTTTGTTACGCCGTATTCCCCAGGGTAAGAAAGGCAGCCTTCTTGTTCTAGTTGTTCCCCTTCGGTTTTTTCGATTACGGGGTTTACAAGTTCGATTACGCCTTCGCCAATATCTATAACACAGTATCTGCGAAGAATTCCTATTTGGGGGGCGGCAAGGCCAACACCGTCGGCCGCGTACATAGTTTCTTTCATATCATCTAAAACGGTTGCAAGGCGTTCATCAAAAGCCATTTGGGTTCGGCAGGTTTTACGAAGAACTTCGTCGCCGTCTTTTACAATGTTACGAATTGCCATTTTATCATATCCTTTAAATTATGGTTTCGGGGTTTATATCTACTAAAACAGAGGTATCTTTTTCGCATTTAACCGAAGAAGCTATACGAAGAAGTTCTCTAAACTTTTTACTGTTTTTAGCCTTAATTATTAGGCGGTAACGGTATTTACTATTAACCTTTGGGGTTATAGCGGGAGCCGGGCCTAAAATTTTAACCTTTACGTCGCTATATTCGCCCGAAAGGTAGGCGGTTAGTTTAGAAAATATTTCTCTTGCCGTTTTTTCGGCCAGTTCTTTAAACGATGACTGAACCACTATTTGCGCAATGTCGCAATATGGCGGATATATCATCATTTTACGAACAGCAAGTTCCATATTATAAAACGAGTCATAATCTTGGGCGGCCGCAAGGCGGATTAGGTTGCTTTCCGGGTCGGTTGTTTGGATTATGGCTACACCTGCATCTTCTCCCCTACCTGCTCGTCCGAAAACTTGGGTTAAAAGGGAGAAAGAACGTTCAAAACTACGGTAGTCGTTACTGTTTGCGGCGCTGTCGGCACCTATAACACCAACAACCGTAACGTTTGGAAAATTAAGCCCTTTTGCTACCATTTGGGTGCCAAGCATTATGTTATATTTACCCGACGCAAAGTCGTTTAAATAGTCGTTATACGAATCTTTCGAGGTTGTACTATCGGCATCCATTCGAAGAATATTAGCGTTTGGAAAGGTTACCTTTAACTCTTCTTCAATTCTTTGGGTACCAAGCCCCATAAAGCGAAGTTCGCCGGAAGTACAAGCGGGGCATTTTTTAGCCGCTTGTTCGCTATAACCGCAATAATGACACATTAGCCTATTGTTTGCCGAATGATAGGTCATAGAAACGCTACAATTAGGACAGGTAGCTACATAACCGCAGGTAGGGCAAGAAATATAGGTATTATGGCCACGACGGTTTAAAAGAACAATTGCTTGTTTGCCGTTATCTAAGGCTTCGTTTATAGCAAGTTTAAGTTCGCCCGAAAGAGGACCAGGGTTACCCTGCCTTAACTCGTTTCGCATATCTACCGTTTTAACAAGCGGAAGTTTTGCGCCGCCATAGCGGTTTTTTAAGGTGCAAAGGGTATAGTTACCGCTTTTAGCCTTTGTATAACTTTCGAGTGAGGGGGTTGCCGAAGCCATTATTAAAAGAGCGTTATTATAAGCTACGCGGAATTTAGCAATATCTCGCGCGTGAAAACGGGGAGATTTTTCCGATTTGTAGGTATGTTCTTGCTCTTCGTCGATAATTATTAGAGAAAGGTTTTTAACCGGGGCAAATACAGCCGAACGAGTTCCTATTGCAACGGTTGCTTCTCCCCTGCTAACCCTACGCCATTCGTCCATTCTTTGTCCAAGCGACATTGCAGAATGGAAAAGTGCAACCTTTTTACCATAACGGTTACCAAAAACAGCAACCGTTTGAGGGGTTAGCGAAATTTCGGGGACCATTATTATAGCGCCTTTATTTTCGGCAATAACCTTATCTACCATTTTTAGAAAAACGCTTGTTTTACCGCTTCCAGTAACGCCGTAAAGAAGCGCTGCTTCGCCTTTGGCCGAAGAATAAAGGCCCGATAAGGTATTAAAGGCGGCAGTTTGTTCTTCGGTTAAAGAAATTTGCTCTGCTTTAGGGTTTTCATTTTTAATTGGAGAACGATAAATCTCTTTTTCAAAAAGTTCTAAAACTCCCTTTTTAGCCAAGGTGTTTACAACCGAAGAAGAAGCGCCGGTAAAATAAGATATTTCTTTTAAAGATACCGCGCCAAGGTCGGCTATTAAGTTTACAATTTCGGTTTGGCGAGGGGTAAGTTTTAATTTAGAAATTTCGTCTTGCGATATGGCAAGTTTTGCAGTTTTAAGGGTTGCTTCTCCCATTTTACGGGTTGCAACCGAGTCTTTTAAAAGACTACCGTTTTTAACTAAAAGGTTAAGGTCGCGGTCGGAAAGGTTAAAACTTTCAATTAGATTTTCTCTAGAAACAGTTTCATTTTCTGAAAACAAATTATTTAAAAAACTAAACTTTTCAGGAAAATCTTCTTCCCCTTTAGAGAAAATTTCTCTAACGTTAAAACTCATTCCGGTAGGAAGAACCGCCTTTACTGCATCGAAATATGTGCAAAAGCAGTAGTCGTGCATCCACTCGCAAAGTTTTAGCATTTCGGTAGATAGAATAGGTTCTTCTTCGAGTTGGCGACATATTTCTTTATAGGCTATATCTTCGCTAAAATCTCTAATTTTAAGGGTTATACCTTGTCTGGGGGTATTACCCTTACCAAACGGAACTACAACTCGGCAACCCTCTTTAAGGGTAGCGGCCATAGCGCCTGGAACGGCATAGGTATATGGTTTATCAAAGGAAAAGGCCGTTTGCTCTAATATGATGTCGGCAACAAGCATTTTACACTTCCCCTTTCTAACCAAAACCGGTAAAAATTATTTTTCGAGTTCTGCTGCCATTTCGTTAATAGCAATAGTAACGGGCTTTTCGATAATGATTTCGCCCTTTTCTTCGGCTTCGGCCGAGATTTCGCGAGCTTTTTTAGCGATTTTATTTACAAGTTTGTAGCGGTTGTCGCTATTGTTGATAAGTTTACCGATTGCAGGATTTAACATTTTTTAAGCACCTCTTTGATTAAATTGTTTTTTCTTTGAATTGAATTTCTGTCGGCCTTAACGATAGAAACAAAATCGTTTACGGCTTCTTCTAAATCGTCGTTTACAACGATATAATCGTATTCTTCGGCGCAGGAAATTTCGGAAAGAGCCGAAATCATACGCTTGTTAATTACTTCATCGGAGTCGGTTTTGCGGCCCGACAAACGGTTTTTTAAAACCTCTAGCGAAGGGGGCATTATAAATACAGAAATAGCCGAGTCAACAAGTTTTCTAATATTTTTATGACCGTTTACGTCTACTTCGATAATAATTTCGCCGCCTTCGGCAATTACCTTTTCGATAGGAGCTTTTGGGGTACCGTAATAATTTCCTATATAGTTATTATATTCCAAAAGTTGGTCGTTTTTAATCATTTCTTCGAACTCTTCTACCGAAATAAAGTTATACTTTTCGCCTTCTATTTCGCCTTCGCGCATTGGGCGAGTAATACTTGAAATAGAAAACTTAACTTCGGGCATACGTTCGAGAACCTTTTTAAGAATTGTATCTTTACCCGAGCCCGAAGGGCCTGAAACAATAATAAGTCTTCCCTTAGCCATTGTCTTCCTCCTCGGTTTCGTCGTATTCTTGGTCTTCGATAACGCGGTTGGCAACAGTTTCGGGGTAAAGGTAGGTTAAAACTACCAGGTCGCTATCGGTAATAATTACGGCGCGGGTTCGGCGGCCGTGGGTAGCGTCGATTAAATTACCCTTTTCTTTAGATTCTTGCACAAGGCGTTTAATAGGAGCCGATTCGGGGCTAACTATTGCAACAATACGGTTAGCGCAAACCATGTTACCAAAACCAATGTTTATTAAGTTCATAAGCCACGCTCCTATTCTATGTTTTGAATTTGTTCGCGAATTTTTTCGATTTCGGCCTTAATATCGACAACCGCTTGGGCAATTTCGATATTTTGGGCTTTAGAACCGATAGTGTTTGTTTCGCGGTTCATTTCTTGAACGATAAAGTCGAGTTTTCGGCCTACCGCTCCGCCAGTTTTAAGCATATCGCAAAGTTGGGCAATATGGCTTCTTAGCCTAACGGTTTCTTCGGCAACGGCAACCTTATCGGCGTAAATTGCGGTTTCGGTTATAACCCTAGATTCATCGAAGGTAGCGCCCGACAAAAGTTCTTTAATTTTAGATTCTAACCTTTGGCGGTAGGCTTCTACCGTTTCGGGAGATTTTTGTTCTATAAAAGAAACCTTTTCTAAAATAAGGTTTACGCGATTTAAAACGTCGTCGGAAAGTTTTTCGCCTTCGGTTTCGCGCATTTGAATAAATTTATCGATAGCCTCACTTGCAACCTTTAAAACGGCAGCGGTAACGGCTTCTTCGTTTAGTTTTGTTTTAACAACCTTAAACATTTCGCCGTTTCCGATAAAGTCGGCCGCGGTTACTTTATTTTTAATGTTATATTCTTTAGAAAGTTCGTTTATGGCTTTTATATAGGCATTAGCGTAGGGTTTATTAAGTTCTACCGTAATATCATCATTTTCGCCCGCATCTACCGAAAGGTACATTTCTACCTTACCTCGAGAAACGCGTTCGGCAGTATAATTTTTAAGTTTATCTTCAAGGAAGAGATATCCCCTTGGTAAACGACAGTTAAATTCAAAATAACGGGAGTTTACCGATTTAAGTTCTACCGTGAACTCAAGCCCTTCGGCAGCGCCTTGTCCTCTACCGAAGCCGGTCATACTTCTTACCATAATTACACCTCGCAAATATATGGTACCAAAAGGTTATTTGATAGCCATTATAATTCATTATATTTTACCAAATAAACCAAGGTTTTGTCAACACTTACGGGCTTTTTTGTAACCTTTTTTTAACCTTTTTGAAATTAAAAAACCCACTACAACAGTAGTGGGTTTTAAAACTTTTATTAGCGATTTAATAAAACGGTTTTTTCGTATTCCTTAACTTCGGAAAGATAGTCGGGGTTTACCTTTTCGCGAGCTAAGAATTCGTTCCAAACATCGCCTAAAGGAGCGGTTTTGAGTTCTTCTTGCATAACCATAAGAGAGGTCATATCGCCCTTGTCTTGAAGTTCTTTAAGAGTAGCCGAGGGTTCGAGCAGACCGAAAAGAAGAGCCTTTTGAAGGTTTCTAACGCCGGTTACCCAAGCAGAAATACGGTTTATAGAAGCATCGAAATAGTCGGTAGCAATAAATACTCTGTCGAGAGCGTTATTTCTAACAATTTCTTTGGCGATTTCTTTGGTTTCGTCGTCGAAGAGGACAACGTGGTCAGAGTCCCAACGAACGCCACGAGTTACGTGAAGAGCAACCTTTTCGTTAAAGAGAAGGAGCGAAGAAATTTTGTCGGAAACAACTTCGGTAGGATGATAATGGCCGTTATCCATAAGGGGGGTAAGGCCGGCCTTTGCAGAGTAAGAAAGGGTAAATTCCGCAGAGCCTACGGTATAAGATTCTACGCCGATACCGAATACTTTAGATTCGAGAGTAATATAAACCTTTTTCTTATCGTAAGAAACAGAAAGGATTTCATCGAGCGACTTTTTAAAGCGAGCGCGGGGGCCTACTCTGTCGGCAGGGATGTCTTTATAACCGTCGGGAATCCAGATGTTCATAACGGTAGGAATACCGGTTTGGTCGGCAAAATATTCAGAAATTTTAATACAAGCCTTGCAGTGCTCTACCCAGAACTTTCTAACCGTTTCGTCGGGAGAAGAAAGGGTTAGTCCGTCTTTAACCATGGGGTGAGAGAAGCAGGTGGGGTTAAAGTCAAGGCCGATGCCGTGCTTTTTAGCGAGTTTTACCCAAAAATCAAAATGTTTGGGCTTTATAGCATCGCGGTCGGCAAATTCGCCATTTTCGAAAACTGCATAGCAGGCGTGAAGGTTAAGTTTTTTAGTTCCGGGAATAAGGGAAAAAGCCTTTTCAATATCGGCAGCGAGTTGTTCGGGAGTAGTAGCCTTACCGGGGTAATTACCGGTAGTTTGAATACCGCCCGAAAGAGCTTCTTTAGAGTCGAAACCAACAACGTCGTCGCCCTGCCAACAATGAACGGCAATAGGAACGTTTTTAAGAGTTTCGATAGCCTTTTCGGTATCTACACCAAGTTTTGCATAAATTTCTTTTGCTTCGGTATAACGTGACATAAATTAAATCTCCTTTATATCAAAAGTATTGATTACAAGTTGTCTTGCATCGGCAAGGGTTAAGGTTTTATCCAGATAGATAAATTGGGAAATAAGGTTACCGATAGCGGTACATTCAACAGGACCTGCGGTAACAATTTTTCCGGTATATTTTTTAGTAAGAGTGTCGAGATATGTATCTTTACAACCACCGCCTACTATAGCAATACGTTTAATAGTTTTACCCGAAATTTCTTCTAGTTCTTTTACGGCTAGCGAATAGGAGTAAGCTAGCGAATGATATACGCTTGAAAGAAGGTCGCCAAGCGGAAGTTCGGGTTTATCTAAATAGGTTCTTACGGCATCGAGCATACTTTCGGGGGCTAGGAAAGCGCTATCGGTTGGGTCGATTTTTTCGGTAAAATCGCTTTGCATAGCCAGCTCCATCATTTCGTCGTAGGTATACTTTTTATCAAGGTTTTTACGAATATTTTGGAAAAGCCACATACCCATTATGTTTTTAAGGAAACGAAAACGGTAGTCGATACCGCCTTCGTTAGTAAAGTTAGCTTCCATAGCGGCAAGGCCTGTTTCGGGTTTTAAATTTTCGGTTCCGACAAGGCTCCAAGTTCCCGACGAAATAAACATACTTTCTTCGTCTACGGGACAAGCGGCAACGGCAGCCGCAGTATCGTGAGAGGGGGCGAAAATAACCTTTGAGTTAAAGCCTACCCTATTAGCAATTTCACTAGTAAAGTCGCCAATATAATCGCTAGGAACAGAAAGGGTTTTAAAGATAGAATCTTTAATGCCAAGAGCCTTTAAAAGGCCTAAGTCCCAAGTTTTTTCCTTAGCATTTACAAGGCCTGTTGTAGTAGCGTTTGTATATTCGTTTTTAATAACTCCGCAAAGTTTAAAGGAAAGGTATTCGGGAATCATTAAAAAGTATTCGGCATTTTCAAGTCGGCCTGCTTCTTTGTCGCAAAATAGCTGATAAATAGTATTATACTCTTGCTTTTGAATACCGGTTTTTTTATAGATTTCTTCTTTAGAAACTATTTCGAAAACCTTTTCGGGAACGCCCATAGTACGGCTGTTGCGATAGGCAAAAGCGGGCATAATTTCTTTTTTATCTTTGTCTAAAAGAACGTAGTCTACTCCCCAAGTATCGATAGCTACGGTTTCGGGGATTTTACCGAGTTCTTTACACTTTTTAATGCCTTCGATAACGTTTTCGGTTAGGGAGTTTATATCCCATTCTAAACCGAACTCGCCTTTAGTCATAGCGTTTTCGAAACGGTAGATTTCTTCGGTTAAAATTTTACCGTTTTTAACCTCGCCCAAAATATGGCGACCGCTTGAAGCGCCTATATCTATTGCTAAACAATAAGCCATAAAAGCCTCCTTAAAATATGGGTACACGTATATTAAGATTTTACTATTTTTTACCCATTATGTCAACAAAAAGATATTGTTTTAGCTGGGGTGAAAAATAAAAAAGCACTCTTTCGAGTGCTTTTTGTAGATTTTAGCAAAAATCGCGTTTATAGCGGTCGATAGCTTCGCGAATAACGGCTATTGCGTCTTGGCGGTGGGATACTTCATCTACCGCGGTTTCTTTATTTTCTAAACTTTTATAAACCGAGAAAAAGTGTTGCATTTCGTCGAAGATATGTTTAGGCAACTGGTCAATATCGGTATAGATATTATAGTTAGGGTCGGTAAACGGAATTGCTATAATTTTTTCGTCGTTACGTCCGTTATCTATCATAGAAATAACCCCTATTGGGTAGGCGCGAACAAGGGTTAAAGGTTCGATAGGTTCGGAACAAATGAGCAAAACGTCGAGCGGGTCGCCATCGTCGCCAAAGGTACGAGGAATAAAGCCGTAGTTTGCGGGGTAACAGGTAGAGGTATATAGAATACGGTCTAAAATTATCATACCTGTATCTTTATCGAGTTCGTACTTTTTCTTACTGCCTTTTGTAATCTCTACAACGCAAATAAAATCTTCGGGAGAAATACGCGAAGGAGAAATATCGTGCCAAATGTTACTCATTTTTACCACTCCTTTATTTTATTGTAGCATAAAAACGGTGGGGGCGCAATAATTATTCATTATTCATCAGCGAAGCGACTTCATTTCTCACTATTCATTTGAAAATCCGTTCTCGTTTAATGAATAATGAATGATGAAAAATGAATAGTGAATAATACAAACAATAATAAGCAATCTTGCGAGAACGGATTTTCGTTTG
>JAZODO010000059.1:0-2950 GCA_045597065.1 Acutalibacteraceae bacterium
AGCATTACGGGACAGGTGTTGTTATACTTCTTTAAAAGGTTTAAAAGCATTTCGCCAAAATGGAAGTTGCCCTGCATAAATTCCTCTTCGGTTTGGGGGCGATTTACGCCCGCAAGGTTAAAAACGAAATCTGCTTTTTGACAGGCCTCTTCTAAAACTGAAAAGTCGGTATCGATATCGTAAAGATAAAGCTCGTCTACCGTAATATTGGGGCGGGTTTTGTCTTTTTCATCTCTAATGTTTTTAAGGGCTTCGGTAAGGTTTTTACCTACAAAACCGTTTGCACCGGTTATTAGGATATTCAAAATCACTCATCCTTTTTCAAATGATATTCTATTCCAACCTTTTTAAGCGCTTCAATATGTTTTATTGTTGCCGTTGAACTTGCAATTTTCACATATTTTGCGCCTCTTATAAGGCGAGTACGGTTAACAAATAACGCGTTTGCCCAACGACATACCCAAGCAATAGGCAAAAGAATAGGTGCACTTTTTATAAACTTGTATTTTAACGCTAAAACTCGTACAGGCGGAAATACCATTTTTAATATGGCAACAATTCTTGAATTGTGTTTTCCTGTATTCAGTGCAACACGAGCCGTAATCTTATTATCTGATAGCCCATATGCACCGCCTTTAATCATTGTATTAATAATATGTTCGGTGATTTCGTCGCCGATGCCATTATTAAACCAATATTCTAGGGTTTTCTTTATATTTAAATAAAATGTATTTAAAGAAATTTTTTCGAGTTCGTTTAGCACATAAGTTTCGTTAATATCGAATTTTTGAAGCATTAACCATAAATCTATTAAATGCTTTATTCCTATTCCGCCATCTCGATAGTGTTTTGCAAAATGGGTAAAGATAAATATAAATTCATCGTTTGGTTTTAGCCTATAACGATAGTCTGTAACATTTTCTGCATGTTCCCACGCGTTTTTAAAATATGAATAGAACTCATAATTATAGCTTGGCATAAGATGCTTATGAAATTCTACCGTAAGCATTTCATTTTTCCAAACAATTTCATGGTCGCTTTCATAGGCTTCGGTATAGCCTAACGTTTGCATAATATCTTTAATTTTAGAATACTGTTCAACTTTTATGAGGATATCGGCATCGCTCATAACACGCATTTCAGGTTTAGAATAAAGTTCCTTTAACAATACGCCTTTTAAAGGCATATATGTTACACCCTGATTATCGAACATATTAAAAATTGCAGTTATAGCGGCATTTTGTTTTTCATGAATAACCGTTTCGGTTATAGCAGCCGAAAAGAATTTGCTAAGAACCTTTTCGTTACTGTTATATCCTGCCGCGAGCAAACCGTAAAGAATAATTCCATGCATTTGATGTTTTTTTGCAAAACTTAAAACTTCTGCAAGATTAACATTTTCTTCTAAGCAAACTTTACCGCCATTTATCCCACCGTTAACAAGCGAGATAATCGCTTTTGCTTGACTATTTAGCATCGTTATTATTTTTCAACTCGTTTCTTATATATTCTAAAGTTAAAAGTTTTTCTTTAACTTGTTCTACGTTTAAAAGTTCGGTGTTAGAGGAGTCGAACTCTACTAAAGTAGTGCGTTTAATATCGCCATCGTTAAAATATTTATCGTAATTAAGGCCGCGTTTATCGGATGGAACGCGATAGAAGTCGCCCATATCGATAGCGTTGGCACATTCTTCGTTAGTAAGAAGAGTTTCGTACATTTTTTCGCCGTGGCGAATACCGATAATTTTAATTTCGGTTTCGGGAGCAAAAAGTTCGGCAACCGCTTTAGCTAAAACTTCGATAGTACAAGCAGGAGCCTTTTGAACCAAAATATCGCCCGAAGTTCCGTTTTCGAAAGCGAAAAGAACTAGGTCTACCGCTTCATCTAAGCTCATAATAAAACGCGTCATAGTAGGTTCGGTAATGGTAATAGGTTTACCTGCGCGAATTTGGTCTATCCAAAGGGGAACTACGCTACCGCGAGAGCAAAGAACATTACCGTAACGGGTACAACAAATTTTAGTTTTGTCGGGAGAAACTGTGCGCGATTTAGCTACAACAACCTTCTCCATCATAGCCTTAGAAGTTCCCATAGCGTTTACGGGGTAAGCCGCTTTGTCGGTAGAAAGGCAGATTACGGTTTTAACCCCTTCTTCGATGGCGGCGGTAAGCACATTATCAGTACCGAGAACGTTGGTTTTAACCGCTTCCACAGGGAAAAATTCACAAGAAGGAACCTGTTTTAGCGCTGCGGCGTGGAAGATATAGTCTACGCCATGCATTGCGTTTTTAACCGATGCTAAATCTCTTACATCGCCTATGTAGAATGTTATTTTGTCAGCAATTTCGGGCATTTTCGCCTGAAACTCATGGCGCATATCGTCTTGCTTTTTTTCATCGCGAGAGAAGATGCGAATTTCGCCGATATCGGTATCAAGAAAACGGTTTAATACCGCATTACCGAAAGAACCGGTTCCGCCGGTTATAAGTAAAGTTTTTCCTTTAAATACGCTCATTTTATTTCGTCCTTCCAAAATACATTATTACAGTGATGGGGTATCTGTTTGTCTGCAGGTGGTAGTGTCATATAATCGCCATATTGCTGGGTGAGAACCTTATCATACTCCTTTGGAGCACGGAATTTTTTACCCTCAAAATCCAGCATTATATATTCATCGAACCACTCTTTTTCAAATCGTCCTTTTACAGAATCGAAGTAGCAGCTTACCATTCCGATTAGCTTCGACTTATCGTAGGGATAACGATTGTGAAGTTTATCGATTTTAGCAAGTATCTGCTTTTTGGTTCCGCAAACAGACTTTAAAAGAAGAACCTTAAGTTTTCTTACAAAAGAGCCATAACCGAGACTAGAAATTCTTGCAAAAAAGAAAAGATACTGAAGTTTCAGTTTTTTGTACCATTTTAAATAGATATTATAGTCTTCGGGCAG